>NZ_CAJMDQ010000001.1 GCF_905212195.1 uncultured Anaerotignum sp.
GTGACGTTAAACAGATCCTGCCTAAACTGGCTGATGCTATCAGAAAATACAAAGCAAGCAAAGCTACAAACTAATTTTTGAAGATGTAAACATCAAAATATAAACCAATTTTTTTAATCAAACAGGAGGAGAATGAAAATGGATAACTATTCTGTATTTTTCCCGGGTTATAGCGCTGGCGAAGACGCTTACAAAGAAATCACAGCTGTTTGCAGCCCTTACGGCAATAAAGCAGTTGTAATCAGTGATGAAATTTCCATCAACGCTACAAAAAAATATCTGGATGAAGCAATCGCAGGCACAGATTTCAGCATCGAATACATTCTGTTCCCCGGTGAAGCTGCATTCGAATATGCAGAAGAACTGCAGCAGACAGACGCTGTAAAGAACGCAGACATGATCTTCTGCCTGGGCGGTGGTAAAGCAATCGATACAGGTAAACTGGTTGCTCACAACCTGAAAAAACCTTACTTCACATTCCCTACAATCGCTTCCACATGCGCATGTAACTCCGCACTGGGTATCTACTACTATCCGAACCATGTATTCCGTACATTCTTCCGTGTAGACAGACCCCCCGTACACATCTTCATTTCCACAAAGGTTATCGCAGAAGCACCTGCATCCTTCCTGTGGGCTGGTATCGGCGACGGTATGAGTAAAGAAATCGAAGTTAAATTCTCCGCAAGAGGCAAAGAAGACGAACTGACACTGTCCGAACAGGCTGGTGTAGCTCTGAGCGGCTGTTGCACAGAACCCCTGCTGAAATATGGTGTTCAGGCTATGGAAGACTGCAGAAACAACCGCGCTTCCAAAGCAATCGAAATGGTTGCACTGGATATCTTCATCAACACAGGTATGGTTTCCAACATGGTTGACTCTCACAAATACAACACCAACCTGGCACACGCTCTGTTCAACAGCATGACAATTCTGCCTCAGGTAGAAGAAAGACATCGTCACGGCGAAGTTGTTTCCTACGGCACACTGGTTCTGCTGACAATGGACAAACAGTACGACAAACTGGATAGATTCTTCGATTTCTACAAAGAAATGAAACTGCCTACAAAACTGGCTGACATCGAAGTATCCGTTGACGAACTGGGCCCCGTTCTGGACGAAGCTGTTAAGAAATATGACCTGGACTACTCTCCTTACAAGATCACTCAGGACATGATCAAAGCTGCTATTCTGGAACTGGAAGAATACAACAAGAAAAAAGAAGCATAATCTGACTTAAGCCATTATGCACGGCGGGGGAATTTTTTCCCCTGCCGTTTTTTCTTTTTTTCGGGAAAAAATGAACGCACTGCCTAAAAAGTAAGTCTGACAAGACTGCCGGTGCATCTTGACAGAATCCCATGCAGAAACTATACTGTGTATACATTTTTGAAACAAAGAAATGGGAATGGAACCAGAGGAGGTGAGGCGCGTTGCCTAAAATCGGAATGCGTATGATCAAAACATCCATTGCCGTTGCCATTTGTCTGCTGATCTATCTGCTGCGTGGGAAACAGGGCGTGCCCGTATTCTCTACCATTGCTGCCATGATCTGTATGCAGCCTTATGTAGAAAATAGTAAGACCGTTGCCTTTAACCGTATCATCGGCACATTAACAGGGGCGGTCATGGGGATTTTGGTGTCTTATTTCATTCGGGAAATCCCTCAGAAATACGAATTTTTGCAGTATCTGATTATTTCCGCAGCTGTTATCCCTGCCATGTATATTACGGTGCTGCTGAAAAAGACCGGTGCCTCTGCCATGGCTGGGGTGGTACTGTTGGGGGTAACCCTTTCCACTGGGAATTATCCGCCTATGGTGGATGCCTTCAACCGTTCCTTTGAAACTATCGTAGGGATTCTGGTTTCTCTGGGGGTCAATGCGGTGCACCTGCCCAGACAGAAACGAGAGGAATTTTTCTTTGTGACGGGCTTTGACGGCGCCTTGTATGATGAAAAACGCCATTTGACACCATACAGCGTTTTTGAACTGAATCAATTATTGAATGACGGCATCAAATTTACCATTGCAACAGAACGTACCCCCGCAACACTCATGTCAGAAATCGGCGGTCTGCATCTGAAACTGCCTGTCATTGCCATGGATGGGGCGGTGCTTTACGACCTTAACGAAAAGCGGTATCTGGCCTGCAATGGTCTGTCTAAGGAAATGACAAAGAAAATCTGTGCGTATTTACAGGGGAAGAATTTTCATTATTTCCTCAATGTGGTGCTGCAGGATGTGCTCCTTATTTACTACCGGGATTTCCATAATGAAGAAGAGCGGAAGCTCTATGAACGGGCAAGAAAATCCCCTTATCGGAATTATGTATACGGCGATGTGCCGGAAGAAGGGATTCCCGTTTATTTCCTGTTGGTGCTGAAAAATGAGGATGCGGATTTAGCAGAAAAAGAACTGCGGCAGATGGAAGGGGCGGAAGAACTGCTGTTTTTGCGTGACCGCTCGGAAACACCGCCGGATTACTGCCACTTGAAGATTTATCACAAAAACGCCACCAAGGAATATATGGTGCGTCGGTTGCTGGAAAGCGTCAGCGGCATGGGCAACCGAAAAGTCGTCGCTTTTGGCAGCAACAAAAACGATATTTCCCTCATGAACTGGGCAGACTTGTCTTATGCCACCGCAGACGCGACACCGGAGGCAAAGGCTGTTGCCGATTATCAGCTCCGGGGACACCATGGGGACGGCGTGGTGCGAACCATTTTGCATTTGTATGAACCACTGCCTTGGGAGAAAATCCCGCCCAGACGCAGAAAAGAAAAAGGAGAACAGAAGAAATGACACAGGACTTGAATATATTTTCCCGGGCGGAACTGCTGCTGGGAGAAGAAGCTTTGGAAAAACTCCGTTCTGCCCGTGTGGCACTCTTTGGCATTGGCGGCGTAGGCTCTTTCGCTGCGGAAGCTCTGGCAAGAGGCGGCGTGGGACATATCACTTTAGTGGACGGGGATACGGTGAGTATCACCAATATCAACCGCCAATTGATTGCCCTCCATTCCACTGTGGGAAAAGAAAAAACCGCAGTTATGGCGGAGCGTATCGCCGATATTTCACCGGAAACAGAAGTGGAAACTTATCCCGTGGTCTATGGGGCGGAAAATCGGGATTTGCTGGATTTTTCCACTTATGATTACGTCATTGACGCCATCGACACCGTCACCAGTAAGCTGATTCTCATTGAAGAAGCCAAAAAAGCAGGGGTGCCTGTCATCAGTTGCATGGGAACGGGGAATAAATTCCATCCTGAACGCTTTGAAGTGGCGGACATTTCCAAAACTTCTGTATGTCCTCTGGCAAAAGTCATGCGGAAAGAACTAAAAGTGCGGGGCATCAAAAACGTGAAAGTGGTTTATTCCAAAGAAGAACCCCAAAAACCTGCGGAATCCACAGAAACAGGCAAACGTCAGATTCCCGGAAGTCTTTCCTTTGTGCCGCCGGTGGCTGGGCTGCTGCTGGCTGGGGAAGTCATCCGCCATATTGCAGGCATTACAGATTGATATGAAAGCCGAAAATTTCTATGCATTGCTTGATAGAAGTTTTCGGCTTTTTTGTATCATAAGTTTTATCAAAATCCATGTTGCGCCGCCAAAGAAAAACGGCTATAATGGAACGAGTTTTGGAAAAGAAGTATAACAAAAGAAAAGGAGCAGTTATGGATACGTTTTTGGCTTATTTGATTGTATGCCCCATGGTTTTTATGGCGGGGCTTATAGACGCAGTGGCTGGCGGCGGCGGACTGATTTCTCTGCCGGCTTATATGATTGCCGGTGTGCCCGTTCATGGCGCCATTGCCACCAATAAAATGAGTGCGGCTATGGGTACAGTGGTTGCCACTTATCGTTATGGAAAAAGCGGTTTCATTCACTGGAAGCGTGCGCTGCCCTGCGTGGTATTCGCTTTGGGCGGCTCTTACATCGGCGCAAGAATCACTTTGCTGCTTTCTGAACGCGTCATTCAGGTTTTGATGTTGTTTATTCTGCCTGTGACTGCTCTGTATGTGCTGAGAGGCCGCAGTCTGGATGCGGAACGGGTGCCTTACAGCTATGTGAAAACCATATGCCTCAGTGCGCTCATTGCTTTCTGTGTTGGCATTTACGATGGTTTTTACGGCCCCGGTACAGGGACTTTCCTGCTGCTGTTGTTCACAGGTCTGGCCCATGTGGGTCTGACAGAAGCGGCAGGCACCACAAAGGTCATCAACCTCAGCACCAATATTGCGGCGTTGGTGGTGTTCCTGCAAAATGGCGTGGTGATGCTGCCTTTGGGTATTGTGGCCGGCGTGTTCAGCATTGCCGGAAACTATGTAGGCACACGGATTTTCACGGAAAAAGGTACAAAATTCGTGAAGCCCTTTATACTGGCGGTATTGGTGATTTTCTTCATCAAAGTGCTGACAGAATTATTTGGATAACACAAAAAAGAGGAGATTCTTTGGGGCATCTTCATAAGAAAACAAAGAAAGCCAAAATCCTTATCATTACAAAGGATTTTGGCTTTCTTATTTTATTAAGATTTTATTTGTTATGTTTTCTTCTGAAGACAGCCATCGCAATTCCCCTTAAGAAATCAAGAAAAAGGAAAATCAATGTTTTCTTAAGGGCAAGTTGCTTTCGTACAGTTCTTTTTTATGGTCAAAACATTGAAGAATTTACAGGCAGATTGTATACTAGAAGAAATCATCGGAAAGGGGAGACCAATATGGAGGATGTTTTACAGGGGCTCAATGTGGCACAATATGAGGCAGTTACCACAACGGAGGGAATGGTGCGTGTCATAGCTGGAGCTGGCTCCGGGAAAACCCGTGCTTTATCTCGGCGTTTTGCCTATCTGGTCAATGATATTGGAATTTTGCCGGGAAATATCCTCTGTGTGACCTTTACCAATAAATCAGCCAACGAAATGCGTCAGAGAATTCATTTGCTGACAGGGGATAATGATACGGGATATATCAATACATTCCATGGTTTCTGCGTTTCTGTATTGCAGGAGGACAGTTATGCGGTGCAGTATCCAAAGAGTTTTCTGGTACTGGACCATGCAGATATTGATGCCATGCTGAAAATTATTTATGAAGAACGTGGTTTGACTCTGCGTAATATGACATTCAGCAAAGCTAGAGATATGATTGAGATGCGAAAGCTGACAAAGGAACCGTTGTATTATCTGGATTTGATTCAGATGTCTTTGGAAGAATTGCAGGAAAAATATAGAACCGCGGTAGAGACCAACGATATTATTTTTTATGGCTATCTTTATCAGCAGAAAAAATGTTTTGGTCTGGATTATGATGATCTGATTGTTTTTACGCTTTATATTTTTGAGCAGAATGAAGAAATAAGAGAAAAATGGCAGAAGCGTCTGGAATATATCATGATTGATGAGTTTCAGGATATCGACAAGCTCCAATATCGTTTGATGGAAGTGCTTTGTGGGTATCACAAAAACTTATTTATTGTAGGTGATCCAGATCAGACCATTTATACATGGCGTGGTGCCGACGTGAAGTTTTTATTGGATTTTGACAAGCATTTTCCTAGTGTGAAAACCATCATGATGATGGAAAATTACCGTTCTACGCCGGAAATTCTTTCTGTGGCAAATTCGCTCATAGCGAAAAATAAAAACCGTATGCAGAAGGATTTGCTGCCAACCCTTCCCGGCGGAAAGCCTGTCCTTTGCCATCATGGAAAAACAGCGGAAGAAGAAGCAATGTGGATGGCGAAGAAAATAGAGGAATTGCATGAGGATGGCGTTCCTTACAGAGATATCACCATTTTGTATCGTGCTCACTATCTGACCAGAACCGTTGAGGAGGTCTTTCTCAAGGAAAAAATTCCCTATACCATTTACAGTGGCATCCAGTTTTTTGGACGGATGGAAATCAAAGATGCCCTTTCCTATTTGCGTATGCTGGCATATAAGGATGATTTGTCCTTTGCAAGGGTTGCCAATGTTCCCAAACGGAATTTAGGGGAACGGCGTATGGCGTTTTTGCGGGAATATGCGGAGCAGAACCAATGCAGTTTATACGATGCTTTGCAGAAGAATCTGGATCATGAAATGATGAAAGGGACGAAGGCAGCGAGCTTTGTTTCTTTGATTGAAAATCTGTCATCCAATGCGGCGGAAAGACCCGTTTCGGAAGTTTTATCGGAGATTCTGGACTTGAGTGGATATGAAAAAATGCTGCGCACAGAAGGCAGTCAGGAGCGTTTGGACAATCTGGCGGAATTGAAGCAGTCTGTTTATGAATACGAAACAACATGCGGCGAGGAAGCCACATTGGAGCATTATTTGACCCATGTGGCACTGTTTACCAATAATGACGTAGAAAGTGGAAAAGATCAGGTGCGTATGATGACGGTGCATTCTGCAAAAGGTCTGGAGTTTCCTTATGTCTTTTTGTGTGGCATGAATGAAGGGATTTTCCCTTCCAGAAAAACAAACACAAAACAGGCTATGGAAGAAGAACGTCGTCTGGCCTTTGTAGCAGTTACCAGAGCGAAAAAGGGATTGTTCCTGTCAGAAGCAGAGGGGCGGAACTTTGATGGTTCCATGCGGTATCCTTCCCGTTTTTTGCTGGATATCGATGAAAAATATCTGACTCATACGGAACCTCTCCAGAAAGAGCGGTATGCAGAAGCACGCCGCTATATAGACGGAAAAGAACGATATTTGGAGGAACAGGAAAAAGGTGCAAGTTTCATTTCGGGAAATCGGATACAACATCCTATTTTCGGAAAGGGGACCATATTAGAGGTGGATATGGAACGAGGAGCCTATTTGATCCGTTTTGATGAGATGCAGACCTTCAGAAGCATTTCTATCCGGGCAAAATTGGAAAAAATTGACTTTTAGTGCATATATAATAGGAAAATCAGAAAATAATTTACTAAAATATTTCCTAATGAGATTTACGAAAACAAAAAAGAGGCAGAGAAATATATTATTCCTCCACCTCTAATTTCGTTAAGGCATATTCGATACATAAAAGAATCAGTTCGTTTCTGGTGCGTCCAGTGTTGTTTGCTGCATGATCCAGTTTTTTCACGATTTCCATGGGAAGTCTTGCAGAAACAACGGATGTTTCGCCATAGTTCTTTTTCACTTTTACAACAAATTTTTCTTTTTCCATAAAATTCACCTCATATATGTATGCAATTCAAATTCTGTACTAATATTATATTACAATGGTAAACAGGTTTTGAAAAGAGGTAAAAACTTAAGAAATTTTACGAAAAGTAAGGAAAATTATTCTGATGTATTTTTTCGTAAACTTTGCAACTCTATACAAAATCACCGTATTTCCTAGCAAAATGCTTTGTGTTTTTGGTGTATTTATACTGTGATGGAAAAAACAATTAAGAAATTTTAAAGATGCCGGGAATTGTGTAAAAAAAATCACCGATTCTTTCCTAGAAACATACAAAAAATCCCCCTTTTTCTTAGAATCAAAAGGGGGATTTTATTGTGCAATTTATAAAGAATAGCATTCATATCGTTTTGCGATGCAAATACCTGTGGTGCCGGGGCCTGTATGAGAGGCAATAGTGGCACCAATCTGAAGGGGAGATACCAGTTCCAACTGGGGCAGTTCTGCTTTGAGCAATGCTTCTGTAGGAGCAATTTCTTCCGTCACATCTGTGGTGCCGACCATGGCGATGTAATCAGCTGGATTTTCGCCTGTTTTCTGGAAATGTTCAGCTGTTAGTTTTACCAGTTCCGCAATGCCTTTTTTACGGCTACGGGTAGCACCGCCTACGTGGATTTCTCCATCACGCAATACGATGATAGGCTTGATTTTCAGAATATTGCTGGACAATGCGGCAATTTTGCCAATTCTGCCGCCATGCTGCAAATGAGTCAGACCACCAATCATGAATATGATGCGGGTATCTTTCTTTGCCTGTTCCAGATAAGAAACCACTTCATCCAGAGATTTTCCTTCTTGTTGCATCCGCGCCGCTTCCATCAGAAGCAGTGCCTGAGAGCCGGTGGCATTGTGGCTGTCTACGATGTGTATTTTGGCATCGGGAAATTCTTCTTCCAACATGAGTTTTGCTGTCAGTGCAGACTGCATGGAACCGCTGAGGGTATGGGTAATATGCAGGCTCAGGATATCTTTTCCGGCTTGGAGTGCAGGTGTAAAAGCCTCTACAAAATCATGGACAGAAGGCAGTGAAGTTTTGGGAAAGCCTTTTTCTTCAATCAAATGATGGTAGAAGTGTTCCAAAGTCAGTTCTTTTAATTCCTTTAAATAGGTTTTTCCGTCAAAAGAAACATAGAAGGGGACAGTGGAAATATGATAGGTGTTTTGTGCCTCGAGGGTCAAATCACAGGCACCGTCACTGAAGATTTGAAATGAATGCATGAATTCCGTCCTTTCCTTAAGTATGGATATCAATACCAACTGCTAATACTATAGCAGAAGAAAACAGGAAGTGCAATAGACAATAACGGATAATCTAGTATAAAAAACTAGATTCGTGGAAAGGGGCGGCAAATGTTGTATTTTCAATACAAACATGCATTTTTTGTCGAGCAGGGAGGGATTCTTGGTGTAATAATTTCATAAAAATACCATGGGATACCTTGTCAAACTATAAAAAAGTTGATAAACTTTGATTACGGTAAAGCGATGATGAAAATTTCAAATGATGCTATAGGCAAAATGTGCGACAGAGGGAATTTTCTTTGAACAAATCAGGAACGTGCCCTCTGTATTTTTATCGTATGCTTCCGGAATTGAATACAGAAGGAGGTGAGAGAAATGAAACGACTGTTGAAAATCATTATCAGCTTGTTGGTTACGGCGGCAATGTTTGCCATTGTACACTTGATTCTGCAGCTGAATGTATTCCATTTCAGTAGCCCTAACCGTTTTGCGGCGTACCTGCCGGCAGGATTGGCAATTTTATTCGGACTCATATTTTATTTTATTATCTCGTCGTCAGTGACAGATCTGCTGATGAAGCGTTTATCCCAGACAGAGGAAAAACTTTCCAGAATGAATGTGAAGGAACTGGTCTTTTCCGTTTTTGGCTGTCTGATCGGTTTGGTCATTGCAAACCTGATTGGTCTGGCATTCAGCGGCTTTGGCCCTATGGGCACATTCATTGTTGTTCTGCTGAATATCCTGTTTGGCGTGCTGGGGTTCCGTGTGGCGAGAAAGAAAAAAGATGAGGTCAATGTGACAAACCTGCAGCGTATTCTGATGCAGCAGAATCCCATGAAGCAGGAAAGTGAAATCTACGGCAGACCGAAGATTCTGGACACCAGTGTTATCATTGACGGCAGAATCATGGATTTGCTCCAGACTGGTTTTATTGAAGGAAAAATCATCATTCCTGATTTTGTGCTGGAAGAACTTCGTCACATCGCTGACTCTGCTGATGGTCTGAAACGCAACAGAGGACGCAGAGGTCTGGATATTTTGAATGAAATCCAAAAACAGCTGATGGTTCCTGTAGAAATTCAGGAATTTACCACATCTCAGCCTATGGAAGTAGATTCCATGCTGCTGAAGATGGCAGAAAGCATGGATGCTTTTGTTGTGACAAATGACTTTAACCTGAATAAGGTGGCAGAATTCCAAGGTGTTCGCGTACTGAATATCAACGAATTGGCAAATGCCATCAAACCTGTGGTACTTCCCGGGGAAGAAATGCAGGTGACCATCATCAAAGCAGGTAAAGAACCCGGACAGGGTGTTGCATATTTGAATGATGGTACCATGATCGTTGTGGATGGCGGCAATAAATTCATTGGGGAAACCAAGAACGTAGTGGTAACCAGTGTATTGCAGACTGCCGCAGGCAGAATGATCTTTACAAAAATGGTAACAGCGGCTTAAAAAGAGAAGGGAGGCGTAAAAAGATTTGCGCCTCCTGTTTTTTGGAAGGAGAATGATCATGGGGGAAAAACTTCGTTGTACAGCCATCATCATGGCGGCGGGAAAGGGAAAACGGATGCAGACAGCAGTCAGCAAACAGTTTTTGCCTGTCTGTGGAAAAGAAATTCTGGCATGGACAGTGGATGTTTTTGAAAAAAGTCCGCTGGTAGATACCATCCTGCTGATGGCAAGTGCAGACGGCAAGGAAGATGTGCAGCATCTTTGGGATAGCTATGGATGGAAGAAAGTTGCCGTTGTATTGGAAGGCGGTAAGGAGCGGCAGAATTCTGTGGCAAATGGATTGGCAGCTGTGGGAGAAGATACGGATATTGTACTCATTCATGATGGTGTGCGTCCTTTTGTGACAGAAGAAATGATTGCCGACAGCATTGTGGCGGCACAGGCATATGGCGGCGCTGTCATTGGCGTACCTGCAAAAGATACCATTAAAGTTTGCTCTGCCGATGGCATGGCTGTGGAAACACCGGACAGAAGCACATTATGGCAGATTCAGACACCGCAGACCTTTCAGCGGGAACTCATTGTCAATGCTTATGAGAAAGCGGACAGAGATGGTTTTCTGGGAACAGACGACGCTTCTGTGGCAGAATTTGCGGGGCATCAGGTAAAGGTGGTCATGGGCAGCTATCGCAACATCAAGATTACCACAAAGGAAGATCTGGTCATTGCGGAAGCGTTTTTAAGGGAAAAAGAATTGGAAAATAAGGAAACGCAGGCTGTTCAGACAGAGCTGGCAGTAACGGAAGTCAAGGAAAAAGGAATCGAGAAAAATCAGGCAGAAAAAGAAGATAAGAAGCAGCGGATGGTTGAGATTTATACCGACGGCGCCTGCTCAGGAAATCCCGGCGCAGGGGGATATGGCGTGGTACTTCTGTATGGCAATAAAAGGAAGGAAATGTCAGAAGGCTATCGCCTGACGACCAATAACCGAATGGAAGTTCTGGCAGTCATCAAAGGATTGGAAGCGTTGAAGGAACCTTGTCAGGTGACCCTTTACAGCGATTCCAAATATGTGGTGGATGCCATCCAAAAGGGTTGGGTAACAAAATGGAAGGCCAATGGATGGTACCGCAATAAGAAGGAAAGAGCTTCTAATGTAGATTTATGGGAGCGTTTGCTGGTGCAGCTGGAACGCCATCAGGTTACATTCCAGTGGGTAAAAGGCCATGCGGATAACCCCGGAAATGAACGCTGTGATGAGCTGGCAAGAGGCGCCATCGCGTCAGGCAACCTGTTGGAGGACGAAAATTATCAAATGCCCTAAAATACTGGCTTTTCTTGTCGTACAATGTAATATAAATGAAAACTCTGCAGGGGAAATATAGATTGACACTACTAGAAATATATGGTAGTATCGGGATGTAACAAATTTTTATTTTTTTTCCAAGTAGGAGGATTTCATCAATGAAAAAAGGTACAGTAAAATGGTTTAACGCAGAAAAAGGTTTCGGTTTTATTTCCGTTCCCGGCGAAGATGATGTATTCGTACATTTCTCCGCAATCCAGGCTGATGGTTACAAAACTCTGGAAGAAGGCCAGGAAGTAGAATTCGAAGTAGTACAGGGTGCAAAAGGCCCTCAGGCTGCAAACGTAGTAAAGGCTTAATCAATCTTATTTATAGTCCGTTGATGCAGTTTTGCATTGAGAAATATAATATAACATCGGTTAGTCACAAGAGCCCCGCGGTATGCCGCAGGGCTTTTTTGTGCGAAAAATCGCGGAAAATAGACATTTTTTTCCGTACATTGATTGCATCAAAACAACTGCTGTGATAAAATACTATGATGTACGTATGAAAAGTGAATGGAGATGGAGAAATTAACTTATGAAACAGAGAATTGAAAACATCAGAAATGTTGCGATTATTGCTCACGTAGACCATGGCAAAACCACACTGGTAGACCAGATGCTGCGCCAGAGCGGTATTTTCCGTTCCAATCAGGTGGTACAGGAACGTGTTATGGACAGTGGCGATATCGAAAGAGAACGCGGCATTACCATTTTGTCTAAGAATACTGCCGTTCATTACGGCAATACCAAAATCAATATCATTGATACACCGGGTCACGCGGACTTCGGCGGCGAAGTGGAACGTGTACTGAAAATGGTAGACGGTGTTGTACTGGTGGTAGACGCTTTTGAAGGCCCTATGCCCCAGACAAAATTTGTACTGCGCAAAGCGCTGGAATTGAACCACCCCGTTGTGGTTTGTGTAAATAAAGTAGACAGACCGGAAGCGCGTCCCGCAGATGTTGTGGATGAAGTTCTGGAACTGTTTATGGAACTGGACGCAAATGACGACCAGCTGGATTCTCCTTTTGTTTTCGCATCTGCAAGAGGCGGTTATGCTTCTGAAGATCCCGAAGCAAGAGAAGGGGATATGAAACCCCTGTTTGAAGCCATCATCAATCATATTCCTGCTCCCGAAGGCGATGTAGAAGCGCCTCTGCAGGCTTTGATCTCCACCATCGACTACAGCGAATATGTAGGCAGAATTGGTGTTGGTAAAATCGAAAACGGTACCATCCATGTCAACGACGAAGTGGTGGTATTGAATATGCATAATACAGAAACACAGAAAAAGGTTCGTATCACAAAGCTGTATGAATTTGACGGTCTGCAGCGTGTGGAAGTGAAAGAAGCAAGTGTGGGCAGCATCGTTGCACTCAGCGGTATCGAAGATATCATGATCGGCGACACCATCTGCTCTCCTTTGAAACCGGAAGCACTGCCTTTCGTAAAAATTTCCGAACCTACCATTTCCATGACATTCTCCGTAAATGACAGTCCATTTGCGGGAACAGAAGGGAAATTCGTAACATCCCGTCACCTGCGTGACAGACTGTATAAAGAGCTGAACACAGACGTCAGCCTGCGTGTAGAAGATACAGACTCCATGGATGCCCTGAAAGTATCCGGCCGTGGGGAACTGCATCTGTCTATCCTCATCGAAACACTGCGCAGAGAAGGCTATGAATTCCAGGTTTCCAAACCTGAAGTTCTGTTCCAGGAAATCGACGGTAAAAAATGTGAACCTATGGAAGCCGTTACCATTGACGTGCCTGAAGAATTCGTAGGCAGCGTTATTGAAAAACTGGGCGGCAGAAAAGGTGAAATGACAAACATGTATCCTGCAAAAGGTGGATATACTCGTCTGGAATTCTCCATTCCTGCTCGTGGTCTGATTGGCTACCGCAGCGAATTTATGACAGATACAAAAGGTAATGGTATCCTGAACTCCGTATTTGATGGTTATGAACCTTATAAAGGTGAAATCCCTACACGTTCTCAGGGCTCTCTGGTTGCTTTTGAAAGCGGCGAAGCCATCACTTATGGTCTGTATAACGCCCAGGAAAGAGGCGATCTGTTCATCGGCGCCGGCGTAAAAGTTTACGAAGGTATGATCGTCGGCAGAAACGCAAGAGCAGATGATATGGATATCAACGTATGTAAGAAAAAACAGCTGACAAATACACGTTCCTCCGGTTCTGATGAGGCGCTGCGTCTGACACCGCCCATCCAGATGTCTTTGGAACAGTGCATGGAATTCATCAGCGATGATGAACTGCTGGAAGTAACACCCGTGAGCCTGCGTATGCGGAAAAGAATTTTGGACTGCAACCAGCGCAGAAAATTCAGAATTCACGGGAAATAAACTTGTAGTAATTGGATAAGAGGTGCAATATGGCGGCAAGAACGAAAGGAAAAAGTTCATTTGTAAAACAGGCGGCGATTCTGGCATCGGCAGGGATGTTGGTACGCTTCCTGGGCTTTGTCTATCGTGTGCCCCTGACCAATATGCTGGGGGACGAAGGAAATGGTATTTATGGTACAGGGTATTATATCTATACCTTTTTGCTGATTTTATCCTCCGCAGGTCTGCCTGCTGCCATTTCCAAATTAGTTTCTGAGCGTCTTGCGCTGAGACAGTATCGCAATGCCCATAGAGTATTCCAGGCATCCTTGGTTATTTCAGCTTCCCTTGGTACGTTGTTTGCTGTTTTGATGGCGTTGACAGCCAGACAACTGGCGGCGTTTGTGGATACACCAGACAGCTATTACTGTATTCTGTCCCTCTGTCCGACGCTGATTATTGTTGCTATCATGTCCGTTTACCGCGGATATTTCCAAGGTATGAATACTATGGTGCCCACAGCCATTTCTCAGATTGTGGAACAGATTTTTAACGCCTTTTTCAGCGTATATCTGGCGTATATCTTCTTAGGTATGTTTATTCCAGAAGGAGAAACGGAAAACATCGCATTGGGGGCAGCCGGCGGTACTATGGGTACCGGTATTGGCGCATTGGCAGGTCTGGTCGTTGTGTTCATCAGCTATATGATGATTCGTCCTTATCTGCTGCGACGTGCAAAAATCTGCCGCCAGCCTTATGAAGAAACCAGAACAGAACTGGTGAAACGGCTCATGGGGACAGCTTGGCCTATCATCGTTGGTACGGCTGTATTCAGTATGACAAACCTGATTGATATTGGTATGGTTATGCGGATTTTGACAGATATGGGTTATTCCGAAGCAGATGCCAATGCATTATACGGCCAGCTTTCTGGGAAATATGTGACACTGACCACATTGCCCGTTGCCATTTCCTCATCCATTGCGACGGCGGTACTGCCCAGCATTGCGGCATCCAATCGTCTGGGTGAACGGAAACAGGTGAACCGTAAAATGAATCTGACCATGCGTATTTCCATGATTATTTCCGTGCCCGCGGCAGTGGGTATTGGTGTGCTGGGACCTCAGATTATTGCGATGCTGTTCCCCAAGGCTTCCGATGGCGGCATTTTGCTAACAGTTGGTGCGGTTTCCATTATTTTCCTGGCTTTGTGCCAGACAGCAACTGGAATTTTACAAGGTATTGGACACATCAGGGTGCCTGTTGTAGGTGCACTATTGGGTGCGGTGATGAAAGTAATCCTCAACGCAATTTTAATCCCCATTCCTGCGTTGAATATCATCGGCGCAGTACTGTCTACCACAGGCTGTTATGTAGTTGCGTCTATCTTTGATGTGTATATGTTGTCACGGATTACAAAAGTACGTTTTGATTTTAAGCGTATTTTGGTAAAGCCTATCCTTGGTTCTATTGTCATGGGTATAGCCGCATTGGGCGTATACTTTGGTTTGTATCACTTTGTTCCCAGCAACACCCTTTGCACACTGGTTGCTATTGCGTTGGCAATCGTAGTGTATGGCGTGATTATGCTGATTATCGGCGGTATTCAGGAAGAAGATTTGCAGTCCATTCCTATGGGCGGCAGACTGATTCGCCTGAGCAAAAAACTGCATTTGATGTAAACATTGGCTCTTTTGCCGCAAGGCAAAAGGGCTTTTTTGTATATGGGTTTTGTGCTATAATAAAAGTAATTGTTTTTGTCAGAAAAAACGAAAGAAAGAAAAATATCAAGAAAAAATTTACGAAAAAAGAGGTGAGAATATGTTCGATATTGCAGAGGAATTGAAAAAACTTCCACAGAAACCCGGTGTATACTTGATGAAAAACGAAGCCGGAGAGATTATCTATGTGGGAAAAGCCATCAATCTGCGGAACCGGGTACGGCAGTATTTCCAAAGCAGCCGGAATCATACGGCAAAGACCCGTACCATGGTGCCACATATCAAGGAATTCGAATATATTGTCACCGATTCAGAAATGGAGGCTTTGATTCTAGAGTGTACCCTCATCAAAAAGCATAGCCCCCATTATAATATCATGCTGAAGGATGATAAGACCTATCCTTATATCAAAGTGACAGTGCAGGAGGACTTTCCCAGAATTTTTGCCACACGCAGACGGGAAAAGGATAAAGCCAAGTATTATGGCCCCTTTACGGATGTGCTGGCAATGAAAGAAACAGTAGAAACCCTCCACAAACTGTTTCCCATTCGAAAATGTAAAAAGGTTTTTCCAAGAGATATCGGGAAAGAACGTCCTTGTCTGAATTACCACATTGGTCAATGTCTGGCACCATGCAGCGGCAATGTGACCAAAGAAGAATACGGCGCTTATGTGAAGGATGCCATGGATTTTCTGGAAGGCAGACATGATGATATCCGTAAACGTATGGAAGCAGAAATGATGGAAGCGGCGGAAAAAATGGAGTTTGAAAAAGCGGCTGCGCTTAGGGATAAGATTATGGCCATCCAAAGTGTGGCGCAGAAACAGAAAATGGCGAATATGTCCCTGCAGGAAGCGGATGTCATTGCCTTTGTACGGGCATTTTCTCAGTGTCTGGTGCAGGTGTTCTTCATCCGGGATGGCCAAATGACTGGCAGGGAAAACTTCAATTTGTCCGCACCAGAAGAACAGAGCCGCAGTGAAGTTATGACAGCTTTTGTGGAACAGTTTTACAGCGGCACCGCCCATATTCCCAAAGAAATCATATTGCAGGAGCCTTTGACGCCGGAAGAAGCACCTCTTTTGGAAGCCTATCTGGCAGAACGCAGAGGCAGCAAAGTCACCATTACAGTGCCCATCAAAGGGGAAAAACAGAAGCTGGTGGAACTGGCTTACAAAAACGCCAATATCGTCTTTGAGCAGTTTGGCGAGAAAATGAAACGGGAAGAACAGCGCACCAAAGGCGCCATGGAAGAAATCCGTCAGGCTCTTGGATTGCCCCAGATGCTCCATCGTGTGGAAGCATACGATATTTCTAATACACAGGGCTTTGCTTCCGTTGGCTCTATGGTTGTTTTTGAGGATGGTAAGGCAAAATACAGCGATTACCGGAAATTTAAGATTAAAACGGTGGTAGGCCCTAACGACTTTGCTTCCATGCAGGAAGTGATTACACGCCGTCTGAACCATGCCATCAGAGAAAAGTCAGAAGGAAAAAGCAGCAGCTTTACCCGTTTGCCAGATTTGATTCTTATGGACGGCGGCAGGACACAGGTTCATGCAGCAGAGGAGATTTTAGCAGAATTTGGTATGGAAATCCCCGTTTGTGGTATGGTAAAAGATGATAAGCATCGTACCAGAGGGCTGTTTTTTCAGGAAAAAGAAATTTCCATGCCTCTCACATCAGAAGGGTTTCGCTTGGTGACCAGAATTCAGGATGAAGTTCATCGTTTCGCCATTGCCTATCATCGCAAACTGCACCAGCAGCAGTCTTTGCATTCTGCATTGGATGAAATCAAAGGAATTGGCCAGGTAAGAAGAAAAGCTTTGATGCGTCACTTTGGCTCTGTGGAAAAAATCGCGGAAGCAGAAGTGGCAGATTTGCTGGAAGTGGAAGAAATGACTATCCCCGCGGCAGAAGCGGTTTACGCTTTTTTCCGTGGAATCGACATAGAAAAAGAAAAATCGGCGGTTCAGTCAGAGTGAAAGGAGTGCGGATATGTATTCGGCATCAATTAAGAAATTTTTGGAACATTTTAATTTGGAAAATATCCTGCCGGAAATCAATTTGGACGGCAGAGTCATCAATCGTAAAGAAGTCAATCGTCCTGCTCTGCAGCTGACAGGATTTTATGAACGCTTTGATAATGACAGGGTGCAGATCATCGGTCGGGTAGAACACAGTTATCTGCTGACCCTTGACCCGGAACAGCGCAGACAGGCCATTTGCCATCTGTTTGAATATCACATTCCCTGCCTGATTATCTGCAAGAATCTGGAAGTCTTTCCAGAAATGTTGTATTATGGCAGAAAATACGGCATTCCCATTTTCCGCAGCAAAGACACCACAACCAATTTTGTGGCAGAACTGATTGCATGGCTCCATAATGAATTGGCAGAACGGGAAACCATCCATGGCGTTCTGCTGGATATTTATGGGGAAGGCGTCCTCATCACTGGCGACAGTGGTATCGGGAAAAGTGAAACAGCACTGGAGCTTATCAAGCGTGGACATCGTTTGATTGCCGATGATGCGGTGGAAATTAAAAAAATTGCTGACCGGACACTGGTGGGTACCTGTCCGGAACTGATTCGTTATCTCATTGAACTGAGAGGTATCGGCATTATCAACGTAAAAGAACTGTTTGGTGTCGGTGCGGTAAAACTGAAAAAGACCATTGACCTTGTCATCCGTTTGGAAATGTGGGACGGTACACCGGGAACTTATGACCGCATTGGTCTGGACGAGGAATACATTGACATTTTGGGGAATAAAGTGCTTTGTAACACCATTCCCATTCGTCCCGGCAGAAATGTGGCTGTCATTTGTGAATCGGCAGCCATCACCAACCGTCAGAAGAAGATGGGAACCAACACTGCCAAGGAACTGGAACAGCGGATTTTGGCAAGTATGCAAAAATCGGAGGAATAAACCATGATGGAAGAATTGAAGAAAAAGCTGTTGGATTTATTGGGAGAAGAAGGTTTTCGCACAGAGGAATCCATGGCGAAACATACGACCTTCAGAACCGGCGGCCCGGCAGATTTGTTTTTGATGCCCCAGAACCGGACAGAACTGAAAGAAAGCATTGCATTGCTGCGGGAATACAATGTGCCTTATATGGTCATTGGTAATGGCAGCAATTTGCTGGTAGGTGACGGCGGTATCCGTGGCGCAGTTATCCAGCTTTATCAGCGGATGCAGAATATCTCCGTAGAAGGTACAGAAATGACATTGGATTGCGGTGCTCTGCTGTCTGCGGCAGCGGCACAGGCGGCAGATGCTTCTCTGGAAGGATTGGCATTTGCTTCCGGTATTCCCGGTACATTTGGCGGTGCAGTCGTTATGAACGCAGGCGCCTATGGCGGAGAAATGAAGGACGTGCTTCTTTCCGCAGATGTGCTGACAGAAGATCTGGAAGTGAAAACAATCCCTGTGGAAGAACTGGATTTGTCTTATCGCCACAGCAATGTACCGGAAAAAGGATACATTGTGCTGGGCGGCAAATTGCAGCTGAAAAAAGGAAATGAACAGGAAATCCGGGAACGGATGGCAGAACTGGCACAGCAGCGTCGGGAAAAACAGCCCTTGCAGTATCCCAGCGCAGGCAGTACCTTTAAACGCCCCGAAGGATATTTTGCAGGAAAACTTATCAGTGATGCAGGGCTGAAAGGCAAAACCATCGGTGGCGCGCAGGTTTCTGAAAAACATGCCGGTTTTATCGTCAATATCGGTGGTGCCACCACAAAAGATATTCTGGATTTGATTGCTTTCTGCCAGAAAACAGTGCAGGAGCAGTTTGGCGTAACACTGGAAACAGAAGTGAAGATTGTTGGGGAACGGTAAGAGATACGAAAGAGAGGTGTATCTTGTATGCGGTTTGTAATTGTAACAGGTATGTCGGGGGCAGGGAAAACCTCCGCACTGAAATTTTTGGAAGATATCAACTATTTTTGCGTAGATAACATGCCTCCTGCACTTTTGCCGAAGTTTGCGGAGCTTTGTTATGAACAGGACGGCGGTTTTGAACGGGTTGCCATTGGGATTGATATCCGTGGCGGCAAGCTGTTTTATGACTTGTTTTCTGTGCTGTTTGAGATGCAGGAAAATGGTTATGATTATGAAATCCTGTTTTTGGATGCATCGGACAGCGTACTCATCAAACGCTATAAGGAAACCAGAAGAAGCCATCCTCTGTCCAGAAGGGGTTCCATTGAGGAAGGTATTTCCAAGGAACGGGAAATGCTGCGGGAAGTGAAGGCAAAGGCAACGTATATCATCGACACCAGCAAGGTTTTGACAAGAGAACTGAAAGAACAAATCAATCGTATTTTCCAGGATAATGAGAAATTTGAAAGCCTTGTGATCACCGTTTGTTCCTTTGGCTTCAAATATGGCATTCCTGCGGACAGCGATCTGGTATTTGACGTGCGGTTCCTGCCAAATCCGTACTATATCCCGGAACTGAAAGAGTTGTCTGGCAACGACAGCCCTGTCAGCGACTACGTTATGAGCTTTGCGGAAAGCCGCGAATTTCTGGACAAGCTGGTGGATATGCTGGAATTTTTGATTCCGCACTATATCAAAGAAGGCAAGAATAGTCTGGTCATCAGCATTGGCTGCACCGGCGGCAAACATCGTTCTGTAACACTGGCAAATGCCCTTTTCACAGAGCTGTGCCAGAAGGAACATACGGTGCTCCTGAAGCATAACGACGTGGAAAAAGACGCCAAGAGAAAAGGTTGATGGAAAAAGAGTGATACGGAGAGAAAACCATGACAGAAACAGCAAATTTGTCATTTTCCTATAAGGTAAAAGAGGAGTTGTCCGAACATTTTGGGAATGCCCGCCATTGCCAAATTGCGGAATTGTCTGCCATTGTAAATATATGTGGAGGGATTGCCTGTTTTGGCAAAACTTTTTGTTTAAAAATACAAACAGAGAATTTTTTCGTCGCGAAAAAGTGCTTTACATTATTACAAAATACTTTTAATATTAGAGTTGATATATCTGTACGTTCGGGCGGTAAAAGACGACGGATTTATCTGCTCCTGATTCGGAATGCTTTCGATGCGGCACGTGTGCTTATGGCAACGGGCATTTTACATAAGGACAGAGAACAGACAGTGACTTTTGATCGGATTTATCCGCCTGTGACAGCAGCAGTCTGTTGCCGACGGGCATACCTGCGCGGTGCGTTTCTTGCATCAGGTTCCGTGAATAATCCTGAAAAGAATTATCATCTGGAATTTGTTGTAAACAGTCCGCTTCTTGCAGCTGACCTGCAGGAGATGGTCAATTCATTCGGTTTGGAAGCAAAGACCGTTACGCGTAAGGATCATGAAGTGATATATCTGAAAGAAGGAGAACAGATTGTTGACCTTTTGAATGTGATGGAAGCGCATCTGGCACTGATGGAACTGGAAAATGTTCGTATCGTGAAGGAAATGCGCAACGATATCAATCGTAAAGTAAACTGCGAAACAGCAAACTTGAATAAAGTTGTAGGAGCCGCAGTAAAGCAGCTGGAGGACATTATGTTCATTCAGAGTACCATGGGGCTGCAAAAATTGCCGCCGCAGCTGGCAGAGCTGGCAGAGGCGCGTTTGCAATATCCGGAGAAAAGTCTGAAAGAACTGGGAAGTTGTTTGTCGGAGCCATTAGGAAAATCCGGCGTAAATCACCGGCTGCGTAAGATCAGCGCCATCGCAGAAACTTTGAGAGAGGGTAAAGGTGAAGGAAAATGACAGAAAAGACAGTTATCATCAAATCAGCACTGGATGCAAGACAAGTAGCGTTCTTCGTACAGACAGCCGGTAAATTTCAGAGCGATATCAAAATTGCTATTGACAACAAAAAAGTAAGTGCAAAAAGCATCATGGGCATCATTGCTCTGGAAATGGCAGAAGGTCAGCGTGCAAACATTCTGGCAGAAGGCAGTGACGAAGAAGCAGCTGTAAACGAATTGGCAGCAGCATTATCTTAATTCGGAATTATTTCATTTATTATCGATTCTACAAAAGAGCAATTGAGAACTTATAGAAAGCAGCACTTGTGGAATGCACAGGTGCTGCGTTTTTATTGCAATCCTGCGGGATTTCATGTATAATATATTAGCTGTTTTAACAGTACAAAAACATAATGTGATGAGATGTTCCTTGCGAAGGACGAAAGTCCCACCATCTCAAAAATAAAAAACAGGGGGTTTTTTTATGCAAAAAAATGGAAGTAAAACAAGAATGTTGGCGTATACAGCGCTGGTAGCGGCAGTGTATGCAGTACTGACAGTGGGGGTTGCGCCCTTGAGCTACGGTATGATTCAGATTCGTTTTTCCGAAATACTGGTACTGTTGGCTTTTGTGGACAAACGGTATGCACCGGGCCTGATTTTAGGCTGTTTCATTGCAAACTGCTTCAGTCCATTGGGGATGGTGGATGCAGTTTTCGGAACTTGCTGTACAGCGGCGGCACTTTACGGCATCACCCATTTCAGCAAAAACTTGTTTATCGCAAGCCTTTGGCCTGTATTCTGCAATGCTTTTCTGGGCGTGGAATACTATCTGCTGCAAAACGCACCACTGTTCCTGACAGCAGGCACCATTGCGCTGGGTGAATTTCTGGCAGTATCCTGTGTGGGATATGTGATTTTCCGTCAGGTAATGAAAAATGGACACTTGGTCAGCCAACTGAAAATTGGATAAAAAGAAAAGGGATATACCTGAAATATGGTATATCCTTTTTTTGATGGAAACAGAATGTTCTTTTTTTACCTCCTTCTGGCATAAGGTGAAGGGGGAGGGATGGATATGAAGCGAAAAAAACTGGTGTTGGCAGTTTCTGCTGCTGTACTTTTGGGCGGATATACCGTAGGCATTTTTGGTCAGACAGAAGGGGATTTGACCCAAAAACAGATAGATAATCCCAATACAGTAGAAAACAAAGAGGACATTGCCAGAAGCGTGCTGGAATCCACAGGGCGCAGCGGTCAATATGATTTGCAAGATTTAGGGGATGTAACGGTGTATCTGGGAAGCGATGTAACGGGAAATCCACAGGATGCCATCGTTACCGTAAGTTTTGGCCCGAAAAATACCGTTGTGGCCGCATATACTGCCGATGGGAATGTTTATGAGTATACGGGAGATTTGGGGGATTTTTACGGCGTGCAGAATATCCGTTTTGTCCCCGTACCGGAACTGAAAAAGGAGATTGTCATTGTGCGGGAACAGGTGAATCAGTCCTTGGGTTCTTTTGAACAGTCGGATATTTTGCGGGGCTATGTTTTCGACGGGAAAGAGTATCAGGATGTGCTGAATACACCCCAGAAAATCGAATCCAGCTGGAATAACCTGTGGAACAAAGGGGAGTTGCAGGAGCCAAGTTTGTGGCGACGTGTGACGGAAGAAACAGAAAGCAAATGGACTGGCGGAGAGGAACCTTCCCTGACTATTACCCGTTACCAGAGTTATCTGGAATCCGATGATAAAGGAGAAGGGGAAGTGCCGGCAGATGATACGTTTCAGGAAAAAGACAGCCGTGTTGTGGTAGAGCGTTTTTTCTGGTCAGATGAATGGAACCGGTTTATTCTGGATGAAGCAGTGGAAACAGCCACAGGCCAGCCTGTAGCCATTATTGAAAATCTGGCATCTTCTCCTTATTTGCTGGCAGATCTGCCGGATTTCAGGGATTACCGCATTGTGCGAAAAGATGGAACAACGGCGTATGTGGATGCGGAGGAGCTGAAATTTTAATCTTGGAAAGGTATTGACAAATAGGGTTGGAGTGTTATAATAACACTATCGAAAAAAGGAAAACCTGTGATTAAGAGGAGTAGTTTTACAGACTGCACTTTCAGAGAGTCGTGGATGGTGGGAAAACGACAGTCAGCGTAAAATGAATGGACTTATGAGGGCGGACGAAAGCGCAAGCGAGTAGTAACCGACGGGAACCGCGCCCGTTACCCTGGCGGACTGCATGAATGTGCAGGCAAAGTGGATGAAATCTCATCAATTTGGGTGGTACCGCAGGATAATCAGTCTTGTCCCATAGTAATATGGCGACAGGACTTTTTTTATTGTCGGGAGGGATTGATATGAATCAGACAGGAAGACGATGGCGCAGCCATTGACAAGGTACAAAGATAAAGAGATAACCCAATATTTTGATTTGATTAAAGGAGAGATTACTTATGAAAAAAATGATGGCTTTGGCAATGGCAGCAGTAATGACAATGGCAGCGCTCACAGGCTGCGGCGGCAGCGGCAGTGGTGACAGCGCAAACGGCGATGTACCTGTGATCGGTATTTCTCAGTATGGACAGCATGCTTCTTTGGATAACTGCAGAGAAGGTTTCCTGCAGGGTCTGGAAGAAAGCGGCTTGGTGGAAGGCGTAGACTATGTGATCGATTATCAGAACGCAGGTTTCGATGATACCATCGCACAGCAGATTGCGCAGAACTTTTCCGCAAACAATGTAGCGCTGATGTGTGGTATTGCAACAAACTCCGCAACAGCTTGCTATGCAGCGGCAGAAGATAAAAACATTCCCGTTATTTTCACAGCAATCACAGACCCTGTGAAAGCAAAACTGGACAGCGGCAATATTACAGGTACCAGCGATAAACTTCCCATCGAAGAACAGCTGAAACTGATTCGTGCCCTGCAGCCCGATGCAAAAACAATCGGTATCCTTTACACCACAAGCGAACCTAACTCTGTTTCCGCAGTGGAAGAATATCAGGCAAAAGCGCCTGAATATGGTTTCACCATCGAAGCCATCGGCGTTATGCAGCAGTCTGAAGTACTGCAGGCAGCAGATAACATGATTTCCAAAGGCGTTGACTGCATGACAAACCTGACAGACAATAACGTGGTAGGCGTTCTGCCCTCCATTCTGGAAAAAACAAACGATGCAGGCATTCCTGTATATGGCAGCGAAATCGAACAGGTAAAAATCGGCTGTGTAGCATCCGCAGGTATCGAATATGTAGCACTGGGCAAGAGAACAGGCGAAATGGCAGCGAAAATTCTGAAAGGGGAAGCAACAGCAGAAGAAATGCCTTACGAAACCATTACTGATTCTGAAATCTACATCAACCCCGGTGTGCTGGAAACATTGGGTCTGACAGTACCAGAAGATATCGCAGCGGAAGCCATTGACGTAACCGCTGAATAAGAAAAAGGCAAGAGAGAGGGTTTTCTGTTATGAATGCAATGATGGAATTATGTATCAGCACGTTGACACAGGGCTTTATATATGCCCTGTTGTCCTACGGCGTATATATCACCTATAAAATTTTGGATTTTCCAGACCTGACTGTAGACGGCAGCTTTCCTCTGGGGGCAGCTGTGACAGCTGTGATGCTGGTCAAAGGTGTGAATCCTTTTGTGACACTGCTGGCAGCTCTTTTCATTGGTGCTGTAGCAGGGTTTGTGACAGGCTTTATCCATGTAAAACTGGGCGTAAGAGACCTGCTGGCAGGTATCATCACCATGACAGCATTGTTCTCCATCAACCTTCAGATTGCAGGTTCTAACCTGGCAATTGAACGAAGCATTGACACGATTTTCACTTCCGGCCCCATTATGGCAATCATGGGCAACAGTTCCCTGATTTATCGGAAATTTGTAGTGACTCTGGTTCTGGCAGTGGTTGTAAAATTGATTCTGGATTGGTATTTAAAAACAAAAAGCGGCCTTTTGCTTCGTGCCGTTGGGGATAATGCAACACTGGTCACAACATTGGCAAAAGACAAAGGCAATGTGAAACTCCTTGGTTTGATTATTGCCAACGCATTGGTTGCTCTTTCTGGTGCAGTTGTTTGTCAGGAACAGCGTGCATTCTCCAGTACTATGGGTACTGGTCAGATGGTATTCGGTCTGGCAGCAGTTATCATCGGTACAACACTGTTCCGCAAACTCAGCTTCTTTAAGGCAACAACAGCAGTGCTCATCGGCAGTGTGTTCTATAAGGCTTGTATTCAGGTTGCCATCAGTCTGGGTCTGCCCGCAAACCTGCTGAAACTGGCAACAGCAGTATTGTTCCTGGTGGTTCTGGTACTGGGCAACAAACAGAAAGGCGGCGAAGAACGTGCTTGAACTGAAACATATCAAAAAAGTATATAATCCGGGCACAGTTACAGAAATGTGCCTGTTTGACGATTTTAACCTGACTGTAAAAGATGGGGAATTTGTTTCCATCGTTGGCAGTAACGGTAGCGGCAAAACTTCTATGCTGAATATCATTTGTGGCACCATTCCCATCGAAGGGGGACAGGTTCTCATTGGCGGCAAGGATATTTCCAAAATGAAGGACTATCAGAGATATCGCACCATTGGTCGTGTGTATCAGAATCCTTCCATGGGTACATGCCCCAATCTGACTATGCTGGAAAATATGTCTTTGGCAGACCATAAAGGCAAACATTTTGGTCTGAGCTTCGGCATCAATAAAGCAAGAGAAGATTATTACAGAGAACAGCTTTCCATTCTGGGGCTGGGTCTGGAAGATAAAATGCATGTAAAACTTGGTGCATTGTCCGGTGGTCAGCGTCAGGCAGCGTCCCTGATTATGTCCACATTAACACCCATCGAATTCCTGATTCTGGACGAACATACAGCAGCGCTGGACCCGAAAACAGCGGAAATTATCATGGAATTGACCCATAAGGTTGTGGAAGAAAAGAAATTGACAGCTATGATGGTTACCCATAACCTGCGCTATGCAGTAGAATATGGCACTCGTCTGATTATGATGGACAAAGGCGGCATTGTTATGGACAAGGCCGATGAAGAAAAGAAAAATACAGATATTGACGATATTCTGGATGTATTTACTTCCATCAGTATTGAATGCGGTAACTAAACAGAAAACAAAGAACGCTGGAATTTTGATTCCAGCGTTCTTATTTTTTTATGCGTATTTCTCCATGATTTCATGGATGGTTTTCATCAATTCATCATATAAAACTTCATATCCGCGGTTGCTCAGATGTTCACCGTCATATTGGAAGCAGGCTTCATAGTCTGCTTTATTTTTTATGCTTTTATAAACGGAAAAGAGATCCATCACAGGCAGATTGTATTCTGCAGCCAGTTTTTTCACCATTTCACCGTAGTATTCCAGACGGTCATTGGTGGTGAAAGGGTAAAAATCTGTATCCACCATAGAAGGCGGGGTCATCAGTACGATGAGGGGAACGCCGTTATGGAAATCGCTTCCGGTAGATAAAGATAAAATCTGTGTGATGATTTGCCGCAGGTTATTTTCGAATTCATAAGGTGTCCGATACTGCCCTTCATTCAGTGCACTGTCATTGGAGCCAAACCAGATAAAAACTATTTCCGGTTTGTGCTGTAAGACACTGCCTTTGAGCCGTGCCAGAGCCTCACGGGTGGTATGCCCATTGATGCCGCTGTTGCGTATTTCCCAAGTATATTGAGGATATGCTTTCGGCAGTTCTTTGGAAAGGTAATAAGGATAAGCAATGTGTTCCAATACGCCATAACCGTAGGTCAGACTGTCACCAAAGCAGACGATTTTCATTTCTGTATTTGCCATGTTTTTCACTCCCGTCCAATCTTTTTGCCTTGATTGTAAAGGTTTGGGCAGTGTTTGTCAATCGTTGGAAAAAAGACTGGAGATGGCGGAAAGGAACTGTTTTTTGTATCCGCGGCTCACATAGGCATGCTGGTCGCAGTTGAAAAAGGACAGTTCCCATGGATTTTTTGTCTTATCCAAATAAGAAATATTACTCAGATTGACGATAAAGGAACGATGCGTCTGCACCATATAGGAAGACTGCATGGTTTCCCGAATTTTGTAAAGGGGCATGGTGAATACCACTTCCTTTGTGCGCAGATGAAAAATGGCTTTTTTCATGACGATTTCGATAAACAGAATATCCTCGTAAGGAAAGCTGTAGATTCCTTTTGCAGTGGAAATCTGGCATAACCGCGACGTGAAATCTTTTGTCTGCTGAAAAAGGGTGTGATAGAAATTTACCAGATGTGCCAGTTCCTGTTCTTTTTCTTTGGAAAGGGGCAGCATGAAAATTTCGATAAAATTCCACTGTGGAATGACCTGTAAAATATGAGCAATTTGGGATGAAAGCAGGATTACCGGTGTATGTATGCTGGTTGGGAATTTTCGAAGGAACGTCATAAAACGCTTCGCATATATAAAATCCGTATCAGGCATAAGCAATACGCAATGGATTTTGATCTGCTTGCAAAAGGAAACCGCTTTTTCAAGGGAATTGCTTTCATACAGCACAAAATCCGCGCTCTGGCTGCAAATGTTCTGCACCTTTTCGGACGTAACTTTGCTAAAGTTGACCAATAATAGGTGAAACATATTCATTCCTCCTATAGTTTTCTGAAATCAATTTTATCTTATCACACAATGTGAAAAAATGAAAGGCGTATCATAATTTTCATTCTGGAGAATATATTGGAAAAAGGAGGTGGACATGTATGGCAGATTTGGAAAGCCTGTGGAAATCACTGCCGTCGGCACTGGCAAAAATCATACAGGAAAATAGCAGTTGTTCTTTGGAACATCTGGAAGAAATTCGCCTGCGTTTGGGACAGCCCATACTGCTTAAGGCGGAAGGAAAGTGGTTTCCCTGTGTAACGAAAAACGACAAAAACAGACATATTTTTTCAAATTGTGACATGAAGGCGTGTATCTCTTTATTGAGTGCCTATTCTTTATATGCTTTTGCGGAAGAAATCAGGCAGGGGTTTCTGACCATAGAAGGGGGACACCGCATTGGTTTTTGCGGCAAGGCAGTCATGGAAGACGGAAAGATCAAAACACTGCATCCCATCAGTTCTTTGAATATTCGTATCGCCAGAGAAGTACGGGGGTGTGCGGATCATATTCTGCCATATTTATTTGAAGATGGACATTTTTGCCATACTATCATCCTATCTCCGCCGGGATGCGGCAAAACCACATTGCTGCGGGAATTGATTCGGAACTTGAGCAGAGCAGAAGGCGGATATGCCGTTGGTGTGGTGGATGAAAGAGGAGAGATTGCCGGTATGTGCGGCGGCATTGCGCAAATGGATTTGGGGGAATGTACGGATGTCATCAGCGGCTGCCCCAAAGCAGAAGGTATGCTGCTTTTGCTGCGAAGCATGTCACCACAGATCATTGCCGTGGACGAGCTGGGGCGGGAAAGTGATTTTCTTGCGGCTTCGGATTTGATTCATGCTGGCGTGAAACTTCTTTGCACTGTCCATGGTAGCTCTCTGGAAGAATTGGAGAAGCGGGTTTTTCTGGGCACCATGATGGCACATCATGTGGTGGAACGATATGTGATTTTATCTGCATCCCAAGGTGTTGGCACGGTGGAAGCGATTTTGGACGGCACAGGACGGGCCATTTATAAAAAAGGAGGGGCGTCATGGTACAAAGCATCGGGATTTGCATGATTCTGGCAGTAACGACACTGACAGGGGCTTATTTTTGCCTGCGGGAAAAGTACCGTTTGCAGGATTTGCGGGAACTGGAAAGAGCCATGGTCATGATGGAAAGTCAGATTCGTTTTCTGTCTGTACCCCTGTCAGAAGTGCTGGAAAATATCAGTTATCAGACCAAAGGGCAGGTAGGGATGTTGATGCAGGAAACAGCAAAAGCCATGGCAGAGCGCACAGGAGAAACGGCAGAACAGATTTGGGAAACAGTCTGGATGCGGCATATATCTCACACCTATTTTTCGGGAGAAGATTATCAGAGCATCCTGCGCTTTGGAAAAACATTGGGATATCTGGATCAGGAGCAGCAAAAAAACAGCACAGAGTTATTTTTGACGGAATTGCGGCAGAAATGCGGACAGATTGAGCGCAGACTGGAGAAAAACGAACGGCTTTACTATAGTATGGGATTTTTAGGCGGTTTGATGCTGGTCATTGTGCTGCTGTAAAGAATGGAGGGGAAGAAAAATGGATATCAGTATTATATTTCGCATTGCCGCAGTGGGGGTGCTGGTGGCGGTGCTCAATCAGGTTTTGCTGCGTGCAGGTCGAGAAGAACAGGCCATGCTCACAACGCTGGCAGGATTGGTGGTCGTGCTTTTTTGGGTGATACAGTATGTCAGTACATTGTTTGAAACCATGGAAACCATGTTTCGTTTTTAGGAGGGGAAGTAAATGGCAGCATTGGCGGCTTTTGGATTGACAGGAACTTTTTTGGTGTTGGTACTGAAAAAAGAAAATCCTCAGTTTGCTCTCTTAACGGCTCTGGCGACTGGAGTTCTTCTCTTTTTGCAGATTTGCAGTCCTTTGGGGGAACTGCTGGATTTGCTGCAGGACATGGCGGAGCAGGCAGGCGTTGCGGAAGGATATTTCGGTATTGTGCTGAAAGTTATCGGCATTGCCTATCTTTCGCAATTTGCTTCCCAGCTTTGCGCAGATGCGGGCGAAGGGGCTGTGGCGGCCAAAATCGAATTGGCTGGCAAAGTGCTCATCATGGCGGTTTCCATTCCTGTGCTGACGGAAGTCCTTCATGTGGTATTGACGCTGGTGTGAAAAGGGGGAGATTCATGAAAAAAATCGGCATGATGGTGTTATTTAGCCTTTTCCTCCTTGCTATGCCAGTGCCTGTATGGGGGGCTTCCACAGAACTTGCGTCTTATCTGGAAGATTTGGATATGGAACAGATTGACGCAGCAGCGGAGGACGCAGTGGAGGATGTGACATTTTCTGAACTGGTGGAAAATGTACTCACAGGTGATTTCTCTTTTTCCATGGAAGAACTTTGGGCAAAGCTGGGAGAGGTTGCTTTTGGGGAATTGAGGACGCAGACCGGACTGGTCATGCAGCTTATTGCGGTATCCATACTGGCTGCGGTGCTGCGGCAGGTGAGCGGCTCTTTTTGCGGCAGAGAAGTAGGAGAAATGGGGTTTTACGTTTGCTACATGGTGTTGATTGTTGTCATTATCACCACCTTTTACGACATCACAGCTATGGTGGTGGAGCGAGTGGAACAGACAGCGGATATTTTCGCGGCGATGCTGCCTGTTTTTCTGGCACTGGCGGCGTCTTCTGGGAATTTGACCCAGACGGCGCTTATGGGCCCTACCATGATGGGAGGTTGTACACTCATTGTATTTTTGCTGAAAAGTGTCATTGTTCCAGTGCTGCTGGCAGCGGTGGCTCTGGAACTGGTGGACCGTCTTTCGGAACAGCCTCTTACAGCAAGATTTGCGGCATTGCTGCGGCAAGGCGTATCTTGGGGTCTGAAAGGATTGGCAGGGGGATTTATGCTGCTGCTGTCTTTGCAGAAGATTGGCGGTGGCGCCGTGAACGGTTTGGCTGTGCGGACAGCGAAGATTGCCGTTAATGCGGTGCCAGTGGTGGGAGATGTCATGGGGGGCGCTGTGGATACGGCAGCGGCAGTGGCGGGTACCATCCGCAGTGGAACATTGGCGGCAGCAGTGATTTTTTTACTGCTGCTTTGTATTCCGCTGGTGGTGAAGCTGGTGGCAATGACATTGATTTTCAAGCTGACAGCGGCAGCAGTGGAATCTGTTTGCGAAGCCCGTTTGGTGGAGTGTATTGGTATTGCAGGGGATTATACGGCTCTTTTGCTGGGCGTTGTGTTTCTGGTGGAAGTGATGTTCCTGTTTTCCTCTGTGTTGCTGCTGGGCGTGTTGTAGAAAGGAAGTGAGAGGCATGATGGAGGCTTTTACCGCATATATAAAAACTATAAGCGCCTTGACCGTTTTTTCGGTGGCAGTGGGACTGTTGATGCCAAAGGGAAACTTTCGGCAGTATACCCGATGGATATTGGGACTGTTGGTGCTTTTGGCGGTGCTGAAGCCTATGCTGGGGCTGTTTCATTTGGAAGAAATGGATTTTTCCCAATTTTTTGCATTGCCGGAGCAAGAAGTGTCTTATGATGTGAAACTGGGAGAAAACTGGACACGAAAGACAATGGAAAATCAGGTTTTGTCAGAACTGCAAAGGCAGGAGCAAAATGTGGACGGCGTACATATTGCATGGAATGAAGAAAGCGGGCTGCCGGAAGAAATGGAAATCAGCGGGAAAAATTTGCCGGATTCCCTAAAAGAAGATGTGGCAAAAGAATATGGCATGGAAACAGAAGCCGTTACGTTGGTGCCATAAAATACAAAAGGGGGAAAGAGAATGAAAAACGATTTTTTGCGCCGTTTGTTCTGCCCGGAAAATCGACAGGTGCGGATAAAAATGGCGGCAGGGCTTCTCATTGGCATTGTGTTGCTGTTGTGCAGCCGTTTTGTGGAAGGGGAACCCAAAGAGAAAGCAGTTGCCGAAACTGTACAGCAAACCACGGGAGAGAGAGCAGAACGGCAGTTGGAGGCAGAACTGGAACGGGTACTTAGTCAGGTGGCAGGGGCAGGGCAGGGACAGGTGCTTTTGACTTATGCCACCACAGCGGAAAGCACGCCTGCCAGAGAGGAGAAAATTGAGGAAAGTAACGGCAACAGTGAGAATACCGTGAGCCGAGAAAGTACGGTGGTGCTCATGGAGGACGGCAGTGGCGGACAGTCACCGCTGATTCTGACAGAAACAGCACCGCAGGTGGAAGGTGTGCTCATTGTGGCACAGGGTGCCGGTGATCCGGTGGTATGTGATGGGTTAAGTCGTGCGGCACAGGCATTGCTGCAAGTGCCTGCACATAAAATAGCCATACTCAAAATGAAATAAGGGGGAAAAAGTATGTTTACAGTAAAACGGAATCAAGTGGTAGTGACAGCATTGGCAGTGATGATTGCGGCGGCAGGGTATCTGAATTTTCAGGAAACCAAGTCCGCAGAAGGCACCAAAACAGCCATGGAACTGACGGAAGAAGGGGATATGGCGGCACTGATGGAGGAGGATTATGCGGCACTGCCAGATGACATGCCTACAGAAGAAGGGGCTTTAGACCCTCTGACAGCGGAAGCATCCACAACAACAGGGGATGGAGCGGCAGTGTTTGCCAGCGCCGACACCAGCGACGATGCTTCCCGTTACTTTGCGGAAGCAAAACTTGACAGAGAACAGTCCCGGGCGAAGCAGAAAGAAATCCTGACAGAAATGCTGAACAACAGCAATGTCAGCGAAAGCCAGAAGAATGTTTGCAGTGACAGTATGCTGGAATTGCAGGAACGTATTGAAAAGGAAACGGCGGCCGAAGCCATGATTGAAGCCAAAGGATTTTCACAGGCTTATGTCCGTATGGATGACGATACGGTAGATGTGGTAGTGGATAAAGACACTCTGACAGACGCGGAAGTGGCGCAGATTCAAGACATCGTCAAACGCAAAACAGGATACACTGCAGAACAGATTCGGATTTCCACATGGAAACAGAGCAAATAAAAAACGTACATCAGGCATCTTCATAGGAAAACAAAGCAAGCTGAAATACTCATGATATGGAGGATTTCAGCTTGCTTATTTTTACAAGATTTTATTTGTTATGTTTTCTTAATGGGAATTGCTTTTTTATGACAGCTTCTCAAAGAGGGACTGTCATTTTTTAATGGTCATAACATGGCTTTTTAGTGGGAATTTGCATAAAATCATGTGTCTTTCGCATGTTTGAGAACAATATTTTTTCCATGGATATCTGCTTGCACCACAAAGAAAATGATCATGGCATGGCTAAAAAACTGGTAAATAATGGGAAATTTAATCTTTTTTCGCAAAAAATTAAGAAAGTTTTCGAATTTTCTTAGCACAGTTTTCAAATTGTTTTGGTATATTCTTGTATAAATATTTAGATGGAACGAAAAAAAGAAAGGAAGTTGCCTCATGAAACTGATTACATTTGCCGTGCCATGTTACAACTCTCAAGACTATATGCGGCGCTGTATTGATACATTGCTGACTGGAGGAGAAAAAGTAGAAATCATCATTGTCAATGATGGCTCCAAAGATCGCACAGGAGAAATTGCCGATGAATATGCGGCGAAATATCCTACCATTGTCAAAGCAGTTCATCAGGAAAATCAGGGGCATGGACAGGGCGTAAACGTAGGTCTTGCTCATGCAACGGGAGAATTTTACAAAGTGGTGGATTCTGACGACTGGCTGGATACAGAAGCTTTAAAAGAAGTGCTGGAACGCATGGAAAAATGGCGGATCAACCAGACACCTGTTGATATGCTTGTCTGCAATTACATATATGACCATTTGTACGAAGGCAGACAGCAGCAGATTCATTACCGCAATGTCTTTGAATCTGGAACTCTGTGCAACTGGCACGAGATTGGTCGTTTTCTGCCTACACAATATTTGATTATGCATGCACTGATTTTTAAGACGGAAGTACTGCGCAAAAGCGGCGTGCAGCTGCCGAAGCATACATTCTATGTAGATAATATTTTTGCTTATCAGCCGCTGCCCTTTGTGGAAAATATTTTTTATCTGGATGTGGATTTGTACCACTACTTTATTGGACGGGAAGACCAGTCTGTCAATGAAAAAATGCTCATGAAGCGCATTGACCAGCAGATTCTGGTGACAAAGCTGGTTTCCGCTTGTACAGATCTCCATCAGGTACGAGAGAAAAAACTGGCAACATACATGACCAGAAATATTTCTGTTATGATGGCCATTTCTTCCATTCATCTGCTGCTCATTGGCGATGCGGATGCCATGGAAAAACGGAGAGAATTATGGGAGTATATGCGTCAGATGGACAAAGGGCTGTATAAGACCCTGCGGTATAAACGCCTCAGTGGGCTCACATATCTTCCGGGCAAACTGGGGGATTTCGCGACACTGACAGGATACCGACTGGCGCGGAAACTGGTGAAATTTCAGTAAAAAAGAAGGCGGAACAAATGGAAAAACTTTATATCGCACTGGTGGATACACCGGGATTTTTTGCGAATATCATACGCCATGTTATAAAAATTTCATACTGTCATGTGGCATTGTCATTTGATGCAGATTTTCAGGAAGCTTACAGCGTTGGAAGACGCGATCCGGCCATTCCCTTTTTTGCAGGCTTCATTCGGGAAAATACACCCAAAATACTGCGGGTATTTCCCGATGCAAGATATCGCGTGTGCGAACTCTCCTGCACGGCAGAACAGAAAGAACTGCTGCGGGAAAAAATGAACGCCTGTTACGAAAAAAGATTCCAATATCATTACTGCATCATTGGACTGCCATTTATCTGGCTGCAGAAGCCTTTTTATCAGAAGAATCATTACACCTGTTCTTCCTTTTTGGCACAGGCCATGGATGAGGTGGGACTGACACTTTTTGATAAGCATTTCTCCATGGTTACGCCAAGGGATTTCTATGAATTGGAACAGTTACAGGTGCTTTATGAAGGTTATTTGTCGGATTATGTCATAAGCCGTCATTCGTATTATGGGAAAGGAGAAGTGTATGGTACGTAAATATGTGAGCAGTATTCTGTTTTTGTGCCTGCTCATCGGGATTACCATATACGTCCTTGTGGAAAACAATGATATGCGGGCTGTGGCAGGGGCAATGGCCCGAGCGGAACATATATGGATTTTGGCTGGTATTGTGACAGCGTTGTTTTTTGTGGCGGCGGAAGGCAGTATCATCTGTTATCTGCTGCGGGCCATCGGACAGAAGATGCCATTGCTGAAATGCATCAGCTGGTCGTTTATCGGATTTTTCTTCTCCGGTATCACGCCCTCTGCCACAGGCGGACAGCCTGCCCAGCTTTATTATATGAAAAAGGCGGGATTGCCATTGGCAGACAGTACACCGGTGCTGATGGTAGTGGCTGTGCTGTACAAATTTGTACTGGCGGTTTTGGGGCTGTTTATTGCAGTTTTCTGGCATAAACAGTTAGGTGCTTATTTTCAGGGATATTATTGGCTGTTCTATCTGGGAATCGTACTGAATGCCATATTGGTTGCCATACTGATATGGGTGATGGTAACGCCAGTTTGTGCGGAAAAAACAGCATTGTTTCTGGAAGGATTGCTGGTGAAAATCAGATTGCTTCACCCTAAAGAAGAACGGAAAGAACATCTGCGGGAAGCAGTGGCAAGATATGGCGCGGTGGTACGATTTTTTCAGGAAAATCCAAGAAAAATCGTTGTGGCAACCATCATGACCCTTGTGCAGAGATGCAGCTTGTTTTTCCTGACATGGCTTATTTATCGCGCCATGGGACTGGAAGGCGTTGGTCTGTTTTGGATTATGGTGTTGCAGGCGACGGTATATATTGCAGTGGACATGCTGCCGTTTCCCGGGTCGGCAGGTATTTCGGAACTGGTTTATACGGCGGTATTTGCGTCCGTTTTTCCGGGGAGTGATCTGGCGGCATCCATGTGCATTTCCAGAGGCATCAGTTTTTATATGGTGCTGCTGGTAAGTTTAGGTGTTTGGTGTGTCTGCCATTTTCGCAGTCAAAGAACATAAATCAATGAAAGGAAAAGGATAGAAAGAGGGAGCGACTATGATGAAACAATGGAAGGGGAAACCTGATGTGATCGTGGCAGGTGCAGGCTTTGCAGGCGCCGTTGCGGCAAGAGAGCTGGCGGAAGCTGGAAAACAGGTGCTGGTACTGGAAAAAAGAGCGCACATTGGCGGAAATATGTATGAAGAAGAAAATGAAGCGGGTATCCGTATCCATGTTTATGGCCCTCATATCTTCCATACCAATGATGAGAACGTCTTTCATTATATCCGGCGTTTTGGAAAATGGAATACATATGAACATCGGGTAAAGGGCAAAATCAAAGAAAAAGAAGTTCCCATTCCTTTTAATTTTACTTCTTTGGAAGCCTTATTCCCTATGGAACAGGCAAAAAAACTGGAAGCGAAACTGCACAGAGCTTTTTCAGGCAAAACAAGAGTGACGGTTCTGGAACTGATGGAACATACAGATCAGGAAATCGCAGAACTGGGACAATTTGTGTTTGACAATGTATTTAAAGGGTATACTGCAAAACAGTGGGGGATGCCTGTACTGGAAGTAGACCGTTCTGTCATCAGCCGTGTGCCTGTGGTGTTGGGCAGAGATGACCGTTATTTCGGCGACCGTTATCAGCTGATGCCGGCAGAAGGCTATACAAAGGTATTTGAAAATATGCTGCACCATAAGAATATTGTCTGTCAAACGGGTGTGGATGTGATGGACTTGTTGACATTGCAGCCGGACGGTACCATGCGTTTTGACGGAGAATTGTTTGACGGTATATTTATTTATACAGGTATGCCGGATTCCTTGCTGCAAAACTGCTTTGGATTCCTGCCATATCGTTCTTTGCGTCTGGATTTTGAAACATTGCAGCAGGAAGATTTTCAGTCTGCAAGCGTTGTAAATTATCCAAACAGCGAAGACTTTACCAGAATCACGGAATTTAAAAAATTGACAGGACAGCAAAAGACAGGAGTTACCACAATCCTTCGTGAGTATCCCATGGCATTTACGGCAAATGCAGGGCAGGAAGCTTATTACCCCATTGAAAACAAACAGAACAGAAGCCTTTATGAAATGTACCGGAAGGCATTGCAGCAGTGGGACAACCTGTATCTTTGCGGAAGACTTGCGGAGTATCGCTATTACAATATGGACGGCGCTATCCTGCGGGCGCTGGAATTGACGCAGGAGATTTTGCAAAAGGAAAAAGTATGTCTGGCGGCGAACGTATAATGTGAATTTATACATGTTTTGTTGTATATTTATTTGCATTGACGTATCTTTTCTGGTATACTGATATGAAAGACGGAGAAATGGCATTGCAGAATTTGATACCACTGCGTGCAGTGGAGATGCTGTTTTGTAAGACAAGACAGGAGGTCGGAAATATGTCTGAAGACAAAATCACAAACGGGCAGATTCAGATCGCAGATGAAGTTATCGGTGTCATCGCTGTAACAGCGGCACTGGAAGTTGACGGCGTGACAGAAGGCGCTGGAAGCGGAAAAGGTTTTGTAGAGTTTTTCGGCAAGAAAAGCCAGACAAAATGTGCCAAAGTGGAAAGTGACGGCGATGAAGTGGTACTGGATATGGAAATCATCGTGAACTTTGGTACCAAAGTTCAGGTTGTTGCTGAAGAAGTGCAGAAGAGAGTCAAAAATGCCGTGGAAACCATGACAGGACTTTCTGTGCCTGTTGTCAATGTGGCAGTGGCAGGCATTGTGAAGGAAAAAACCGCAAAAGCGGACGAAGAAGAATAAAAAAACGGAATTATACCACTCCTGTATGGGAGTGGTATTTGTCCCTATTGTAATTAGAAAAGCGGAGGAAGATTATGAGCCGAAGAAATGCGAGAAAAAATGCCTTTGTACTGTTGTTCCAGATGGAATTCAACGCAGCGGAAGAACAGGAACAGATGACAGATCTGTTTTTTGCGGAACAGGACGAAGTGGTAACAGAAGAAGACAAGGCTTACACCATGGCGGCAGTGGAAGGCACCAGAGCCAATCTGGAAGCCATTGACGCTGTCATTGACAGCTTTGCAAAAGGCTGGAACACCCAGAGAATGAACCGTGTGGATCTGGCGATTCTGCGACTGGCAGTATATGAACTGAAATACAGCAAAGACGCGCCTGTGGGCGTTGTTATCAATGAAGCGGTGGAACTGGCGAAGAAATACAGCTCTGACGAAGCGCCTGCATTCATCAATGGTGTGCTGGGGAAAATCGCTTCTGCCTGAAGGGAAATGAACCGGTATGATTGAACCGAAAATTTTTACGGTTGGACAAATCAACCGTTATATTCGCAATTTACTGGAAAACGATTTTATATTGAGCAGCCTTTTGGTGAAAGGGGAAATCTCCAATTTCAAAGCCCATAGCTCCGGGCATTTGTATTTTACGTTGAAAGATGCATCCGGTGCCCTGTCCTGCGTCATGTTCCGGCAGGATGCGGCAGGGCTGCCCTTTGAACCGGAAAATGGTATGCAGGTGGTGGTATATGGTCATATTTCTCTTTATGAGAAAACGGGACAATATCAGCTCTATGCGGAATTTATGGAACCTTTGGGCATTGGAGCCTTACAGGTTGCTTTTGAACAGTTAAAAGAAAAACTGGCGGCAGAAGGATTATTTGACGGAGATTTCAAAAGAGAAATTCCGAAAAATCCTTCTTGTATTGCGGTTATCACATCTCCAACAGGTGCGGCGGTGCGGGATATCCTGCAAATTGTCAAGCGTCGAGACCCAAATGTGAAAGTGGCGATTTTTCCCACATTGGTACAGGGAGAACAAGCGGCGGCAGATATTGTCCGTTCCCTGAAACTGGTCAATGAATGGGGTAAGGCAGACGTCATCATTCTGGGGCGCGGCGGCGGCTCCATGGAAGATTTGTGGTGCTTCAATGACGAAAATGTGGCAAGAGCTGTTTTTGCGTCAGAGATTCCAGTGATTTCTGCTGTAGGTCATGAAACGGATTTTACCATCACAGATTTTGTGGCGGATATGCGTGCGCCTACGCCTTCCGCGGCGGCAGAACTGGCAACAACGCCTCTGACTGAACGGCGGGAAGCTTTTCACCGTCTGGAACTGCGGTTGGAACGAGATGTAAGTGCGCTTTTGACATCCTGCCGTAGACGACTGGATTTGTTGAAATCCCGTCCTGTCATGGAAAGACCTTTGGAGCGGATTTACCGTACCATGATGGACGTGGAAGAAACCCAGCAGCGGCTGGATAGAGAAATGACCAACCGTCTGATGCAGCGGGCAGAACGGTGGCAGTACCTGACCAATCGTCTGGAAGCTGCGTCACCGCTGGCAGTCATGTCACGGGGATATGTGATGGCTGTCACATCATCAGGAAAATTACTGACTTCCGTAAAACAGGCGGAAGTGGGGGATAGAGTCACTCTGCATTTGCAGGATGGCAAAATAGAAACGAATATTCAGGAAAAGGAGGTGTTTACCCATGGCGAAGAAGAAAGTCACCTTTGAAGAAGCCATGACACGGCTGGAAGAGATCGTTGACCGGCTGGAAAGGGAAGAAGTTCCTTTGGAAGAAGCAGTAAAGCTTTATCAGGAAGGCTTGAGTCTTTCGGCAGTCTGCAAGGAAAAACTGGCAGCGGCAGAGGGAAGCATTGTGATGCTGCGCAAAGAAGCAGGCTTATGGGAAGAAACACCTTTTGCAGAGGAGGATATGGAAAATGGACTTCAAAAGTGATATGCAGGCACGCATTCAGGAAATCGAGGCTGCTTTGCAGACATATATACCCAAACAGGAGGCATTTCCTCCCGTGATTTTTGAAGCAATGGGCTACAGCCTTTTTGCTGGCGGCAAACGCCTGCCCCCTAGGATGGTGCTGGCGGCATGCGAAGCCGTAGGCGGCAAAAAAGAAATGGCAATGCCTTTTGCCTGTGCTTTGGAAATGATTCATACATATTCTTTGATTCATGACGACCTGCCTGCCATGGATAACGACGATTATCGCCGCGGCAGACTGACCAGCCATAAAGTATATGGCGAAGATATGGCAATTCTGGCAGGGGATGGTCTGCTCCATCACGCTATGGAAACCATGGCCCAGGCTTGTTATGAAAATCCTTGCAAGGAGACCACCGGCGCAATGCTTGCCATTGCCAAAGGCGCTGGTGTTCATGGGATGCTCACCGGTCAGGTGGTAGACGTTTATTTTGAAGGCAAACCCATTGACAAAGAAACACTGGATTTTATCCACATCCACAAAACGGCGGCAATGATTCGCGGCGCGCTGGAAGCAGGCGCCAGAGTTGGCGGCGCTTCTGAAGAAGTGGTGGAAAAATTCGGTCTGGCAGGCGAAAAAATCGGTGTGGCCTTCCAGATTCTGGACGATATTCTGGATGTGACCAGTACCATGGAAGAACTGGGTAAACCCATCCACAGTGATGAAAAAAATGAAAAGACAACTTATGTGACTTTGTACGGCATTGAAGAATCCAGAAAAATCGCCGCAAAACTTTCCGATGAAGCTGTGGCAATCTGGAAAGAATTGGGCGAATCCTGTGATTTCTTACAGACATTGACAAACTATTTGCTGCAAAGAACATATTGAGCAAAAGAAAGAAGATGATTCTATGGGATTTGAATCGTTTTTATGGAATAAACCTTTTTGGGCGGCAATCATTTCCTGGGCATTGGCGCAGGGATTTAAGACCATCCGTCCCATTGTGACAGAGAGAAAATTTGATGCCAGCAGATTGACTGGGACAGGCGGTATGCCCAGTTCTCATTCATCTCTGGTCATGGCACTGACCACCAGCGTGGGGAAGTATAACGGTTTTGATTCGGCATTGTTTGCCATCTCGCTGATTTTTTCCTTTGTGGTCATGTACGATGCGGCAGGGATCCGGCGTGCAGCCGGCAAACAGGCGGAGATCATCAACTACATGATTGAGCATCATAAACTGCCGGAACTGCAGAAAGTAAAGGAACTGCTGGGTCATACGCCATTGGAGGTATTTGTGGGAGCGATTTTGGGGATCGTCGTAGGATTGTTGTTTTAAGATAAGGAGAGCAGGTGATTTGTGTGGGCGGAATATTGGACCGTATCCAATCTCCGGAAGACTTGAAAAAGTTGAATTTACAGGAAATGGAGCAGCTTTGTAAAGAACTGCGCCGCTTCCTTCTTCGGGCAGTTTCGAAAACCGGCGGTCACCTGGCATCCAATCTGGGTGTGGTAGAGCTGACGGTGGCGCTGGAATACTGTTTCAGACTGCCTCAGGATAAAATCGTATGGGATGTAGGCCATCAGGCATATATCCATAAAATACTGACAGGACGTAAAGATGGTTTTTCCGCTTTGCGTCAGCTGGACGGGCTCAGTGGGTTCCCGAAACCCCATGAAAGTGCTTGTGACGCTTTTGCGGCAGGTCATAGCTCCACATCTATTTCAGCGGCTTTGGGGATTGCCAAAGCAAGAGATTTGCAGGGCAGAAAAAATCATGTCATTGCTGTCATCGGCGATGGTTCCATGACAGGCGGCTTGGCTTATGAAGCGCTGAATAATGCGGGCAGAGAAAATACAGACCTGATTGTTGTTTTGAATGATAACCAGATGTCCATTGACACCAACGTGGGTGCCATCAGTAAGCATTTGAACTCCCTGCGTACCAGCAACCGGTATCAGGCCTTTAAAGATAATTTCAAACAATTCCGTGATATGGTGCCTGTTATTGGAAAACCTGCTTATTCTGTACTGGAAAAGGTAAGGGACAGCGCAAAGCTGCTTCTGCTGGAAGGTGCTGTGTTTGAAGGCATGGGCTTTAAATATATCGGTCCTGTAGATGGACATGATTTGCCGGAATTGATCGAACTGTTCAAAAATGTACAGCAGATGCATGGACCGATTTTGATTCATGTGAAAACAGAAAAAGGGAAGGGCTATCCTTATGCAGAAGAACGTCCTTGGGATTACCATGGCGTGAGTCCTTTTGATCTGCGGACAGGGGAACCCCTTTCCAAGAGCAACAAACCCAGCTGGTCTGCTGTATTTGGCAATAAAATTGTGGAAATCGCGAAACGGAATCCAAAAGTTGTGGGTATCACTGCTGCCATGTGCAGCGGCACAGGATTCCAGAAATTCCGGAAAGAATTTCCGAAACGTTTCTTTGACGTTGCCATTGCGGAGCAGCATGGGACAACCTTTGCGGCAGGGCTGGCAAGTCAGGGGATGATTCCTGTTTTTGCGGTATATTCCTCTTTCCTGCAGCGTGCTTATGACCAGATTATCCATGATGTGTGCATGGAAAATCTTCATGTGGTATTTGCTATCGACCGTGCAGGGATTGTCGGCGCTGACGGGGAGACCCATCAGGGGGTATTTGACCTTTCTTTCCTGCGTCATATCCCCAATATGACAGTGCTGTCACCCAAGAATGGATGGGAACTGGAAGCAATGCTGGATTATGCAGTGAATGTCTGCAAAGGCCCTGTAGCAGTGCGTTATCCCAGAGGAACTGCATCAGAAAACTTTGAAATGCAGCGTCTGCCTGTGGAATACGGCAAGGCAGAATGGATTGCCAAAGGGGAAGACATTGCCATTCTGGCAGAAGGTCATATGCTGGATGCGGCTTATGGCGCAGTGGAACGTCTGCGGGCAGAAGGAAAAAATCCTTCTCTTGTAAATATCCGTTTCATCCGTCCTCTGGATGGAGAAATTTTGCGGGCAGTGGCAGAAAATTGCAGCCATATTTTCACAGTGGAAGATAATGTCCGTGACGGCGGCTTTGGTTCCGCAGTGCTTGAATTTTACAGCGACAATGACATTGCAGCCAATGTGAAAAACCTGGCGTTCCCCGATGAATACATCGAACAGGGGACACAGGCGCAGCTGTTTGCAAAATATGGTCTGGATGCAGAAGGGATTTATCAATCCATCAAAAAAACGTTGGGAGAGTAAGTTATGGCAGAAAAAGTGGAAAAGGAACGGCTGGATGTGCTCTTGGTGCAGCGTGGGCTGGCACCGGGCAGAGATCAGGCGAAAGCATATATTATGGCAGGCAATGTTTATGTGGACGGCATGAAAGAAGATAAAGCCGGCACAAAGATTCCTGTAACTGCGGAAATCGAAGTGCGGGATGCAGCCATGAAATATGTCAGCCGCGGCGGCTATAAACTGGAAAAAGCCATGGAAGTTTTCCCCATTACACTGACAGATAAAATCTGTCTGGATATTGGCGCTTCCACTGGCGGTTTCACAGACTGTATGCTGCAAAACGGCGCTGCAAAGGTATATTCCATCGACGTTGGATATGGTCAGTTTGCATGGAAACTGCGCAATGACCCCAGAGTCGTTTGTCTGGAAAAAACCAATGTGCGCTATGTGACGCAGGAACAGGTGCCCGATGCGGCGGATTTTGCGTCCATTGACGTATCTTTTATTTCCCTGACAAAAGTTCTGCCTGCCGTATTGGGTGTTATGAAAGAGGATGGACAGCTGGTCTGCCTCATCAAACCTCAGTTTGAAGCAGGAAGAGAAAAAGTAGGGAAAAATGGTGTTGTCAAAGACATTGCTGTACATAAAGAAGTCATTCTCATGATTGCGGATTATGCTATGGCAAATGGTCTGGGCGTGATGGGACTGGATTTCTCCCCCATCAAAGGACCAAAAGGCAACATCGAATACTTGATTTACTTGGATAAAAAACAGCCAGGTGCAACAAAAGAAGAAGTTCATACATGGGTAGAAGAAATCGCAGCAAAATCACATGAAGTTTTATAACGCTGCATGGGGGCGAAGGTATGAAAAAAGTAGGAATACTTCCAAATTTGGAGAAGGATAAGGATTTTGCGGTAACCAATCGGCTGCTGCAATATTTGAAATTGAAAGAGTGTCAGCCACGTTTGTCCATGAAGGCGGCAAAACTTGCCGGATTGGAGGAATATGGCTGCTTAGAAGAAGAACTGTATCGGGATTCAGATTTTTTAATCTCTTTGGGCGGCGACGGTACCCTTCTCGGTGTCGGCAGAAAGTCTGCGCCCTATGGTACACCGATTTTGGGCATCAATTTAGGGACGCTGGGATTTTTGACGGCGGAAGAGAAAAATCATGCGGAGTATGCCATTGATAAAGTGCTGGCAGGCGATTATAAAATGGAAAAACGCATGATGCTGCAGGCGACCATCGCCACAGACATGGAGCGGATTGAAGGGATTCTTGCCCTCAATGACATTTGTATCACCAGAGGTTTGCTCTATAAGATTCTGGAATTTAATATTTATGTCAATGAGGAATATGTGGATACCCTTCGGGCGGATGGTGTTATTATCTGTACGCCTACAGGCTCCACGGCGTATAATCTGTCTGCTGGCGGCCCCGTTCTGAAAGCAGATGCGCAGATTATTGCCATTACGCCCATTTCTGCCCATACCCTTACAAGCCGTTCCATTGTGGTTTCGGCTGACGATGTGGTGACAGTGGAAATCAATCCCAGAGAAGAGGCGGATTTTACCGTCAGTGCCGATGGGCAGGATGCCTGGACGCTGACAGGTAAAAAAGTTGTACAGGTGAAAAAAGCAAAGGAATATGCTTCCATTATCAAAACAAATCCGCAGAGTTTTTATGACGTACTGCGTCAGAAACTCAGCAGATAGAGAATAGAAAGGTTGTGACGAGTTTGAAAATTGCCAGACATGCGAAAATATTGGAACTGATCGAAAAATACGATATTGAAACCCAGGACGAATTGGCGCAGAAACTGTGTGAAGAAGGCTTTATGGTTACACAGGCAACTGTTTCCAGAGACATCCGGGAAATGAAGCTGACAAAAATCGCCACTGAGCGGGGAAAACAGAAATATTCTGTCATTACCGGCAATGATACGGAAATTACAGAACGTTTGACACGTGTATTCAAAGAAGCAGTTGTAAAAATGGACTATGCACAGAATATGATTGTTATCAAAACTCTGGAAGGTATGGGCATGGCAGTAGCAGTTGCGCTGGATAACATGCAGAACCCGGAAATCCTGGGTACCATTGCCGGGGACGATACCGTATTCTGCGTAGTCAGAACACATAATCAGGCAGCGGTGATTATTGAAAAGCTGTATCGTATCATTCATAGTGCCTAAGAAACGGGGAATGTAAAAATGCTGGAACATTTGCATATCAAAAACGTAGCGCTGATTGCAGAAAGTGAACTGCATTTTGAAAAGGGCCTGAATATCCTCACAGGGGAAACAGGCGCCGGAAAATCCATGATCATTGATTCCCTGCATTTCGCACTGGGCGGTCGGGTAAACCGTGATTTCCTGCGGAAGGAAGAACAGTCGGCAGTGGTGGAAGCTTTGTTTTCCACAGAAAACCCGAAGGTTTCTGTTTTTCTGGAGGAAAACGGTATTCCAGTAGAGGAAGATGGTACATTGCTCATTGCCCGCACTATGCAGGCATCAGGAAAAACCGTTGCCCGTGTCAATGGCAGCACCGTTACAGCTGGTATGCTGAAGGAACTGGCAGGAGAATTGCTGGATATTTACGGACAGCATGAACATCAGTCATTGCTGAATCCCAGCCGGCATATTCATTTGCTGGATCGTTTTTGCGGGGAAGCATTGGAAGAAAAGCTGGCGGAATACCGCAAAGAATTCAGCAGAGAAAAAGAACTGAAAAAACAGCTGGAAATGCTCTGTGGGGAAGAAAGCAGCCGCGCCCAGCGCTTAGATATCCTTCAATTCCAGAAAGAAGAAATTGAAGGGGCCTCTCTGCGTGCTGGTGAGGAAGAAGAACTGCTGGAACAGAAAAAACGTCTGGGCAGTGTGGAAAAGCTTATGCGTTTGTCTGTGGAAGGGGTGCAGCTCCTTTATGACGGCAGGGAAGGCATGGCTTCTGCCTGCGATAATCTGGGAGAGGCGCTGCGGTGTTTGCAGGAAGCGGCGGCACTGGATAATAGTCTGTCAGAACTTTGCGAGCGCATGGACAATGTGTATGCCCAGTTGGAAGACGGCGCAAGAGAATGGAAAAAGTATACCCATTTGCTGGAAGCAGACCCGGACGCACTGGAAAACATCGAAGAACGTTTGCAGACTATCTACCGCCTGAAAAGAAAATATGGCGGCAGTGTGGAAACGGTTCTGGATTTTTACCAGAAAGCAGTGCAGGAACTGGATTTTCTGCTGAACAGTGAGGAACGCGCGGCAGAGCTGGAACAGGCGTTGCAGGCAGTTCATGAGCATATGACAGCCTTGGCTGGAGAAATCACAGCCATCCGGAAAAATACAGCTTTGCAGGTGCAGACACAGGTAGAACAGGCACTGCATGATATGGAAATGGCACAGGCAAGATTTTATATTTCCGTAGAAAAACGGGAAAATTTTGCCGCAGACGGTTTGGATAAAGTGGAATTTCTGATTTCTGCCAATGCGGGGGAGGACTTGAAGCCTCTGGCAAAAATCGCATCCGGTGGGGAAATGTCCCGCGTGATGCTGGCTCTGAAAACAGTGCTGGTGGATGCAGACGAAATTGGAACCTTTATCTTTGACGAAATCGACACAGGTGTCAGCGGCAAGACTGCCAGAAAAGTTGGGGAAAAAATGAGTCTGCTGGGGAAAAAGCGGCAGATTCTGTGTATTACCCATTTGCCTCAGATTGCGGCTATGGCAGACAATCATTTTCGCATAGAAAAACATGTGGCGGAAGGGCGAACCACCACAACCGTAGAAACATTAGATGAGAACGCTTCCTGTCGGGAAATTGCGCGGCTCATGGGCGGTGAGGAAATCACAGAAACCACCATGGCAGCAGCAAGAGAACTGCGGCGGGAAAAACCTTGAGGAAAACCCTCTTGACAAGTAAAATATACATTGCTACAATGAGTTTGTTCATCGGAGGGTGCGTAATACATAAGAGATTACAGCCGGATAAGATGGCAGGTGAAAGTCCTGCTTCTTATCCGGCTTTTTTTGTGAAAGGAGAAGCCTATGACACAGGAATTTTCGTTGACAGAAGGAAAAATCAGTACCACATTGCTGCGGTTTGCAGTGCCATTTTTGCTTGCCAGTTTTCTGCAGGCGTTATATGGCGCAGCAGATTTGTATGTAGTAGGGCGTTTTGATACAGCGGCTGGGGTATCGGCTGTTGCCATTGGCAGTCAGGTTATGCAGACCATTACAGGTATTATACTGGGGATTTCTACCGGCGGTACGGTTCTGCTGGGCAGATGTATCGGTGAAGCAAATCCCAGAGGGGCAGCAAAAGCAGTGGGAACCATAGCGTCATCCTTTTTGTTGCTGGCAGTGATTTTAACGCCGTTGATGCTGTTTTTGACGGAATCTATTGTGACTGCTATGGAAACACCTCTGGAAGCGGCGGAAGCAGCCAAAGCATATATTTTTACCTGTTCCGCAGGGATTCCTTTTATCATTGGCTATAATGCAGTCAGCGGTATTTTCCGCGGACTGGGTGATTCTAAAACACCTGTGTATTTTATATTGATTGCCTGCATTGTGAATATTGGCGTAGACTTTTTGCTGGTAGGCGGTTTTGGTATGGGTGCTGAAGGGGCTGCCATTGCGACGGTTGCTGCACAGGCCATCAGCTTTTTCGCCGCACTGCTATATATTAGAAAGAAAGGGTTTTCCTTTCCTGTGTATAAAAGGGATTTTATCCCTGACCCACAGTCGGCGCTGCGTATCTGGAAAGTGGGCTTGCCTCTGGCATTGCAGGATGCATTGGTCAATATTTCTTTTTTGGTTATCACAGCCATTGTGAATACATTGGGGCTGGTGCCTTCGGCTGCGGTAGGTGTTGTGGAAAAAATCATCATTTTCGCAATGCTGCCGCCTACATCCTTTGCTTCGGCTGTTGCCGCCATGACAGCCCAGAATCTGGGGGCAGGAAAAGCAGACCGGGCACGAAAAACATTGTGGTTCGGCATTGGATATGCATTGGTCTTTGGTGTTTTGTTCTGCATATACTGTCAATGGAACCCGGAAAGCATCACAGGGATATTTTCCAAAGAGGCAGAGGTGGTCAGCGCAGCGGCAGATTACCTGCGATCCTATTCCATTGACTGCATTCTGGTTGCCTTTATTTTCTGCATGAACTCCTATTTCAGTGGCTATGGAAAATCGGTGATTTCTTTTGCCCACAGCATGCTGGCAACCTTTGGTGTGCGTATTCCGGCTACAGCGTTTCTGAGCCGTTACGCAGGGGAATCGCTGTATGTCATGGGGCTGGCATCTCCTTTGGCGACCTTTGTTTCGCTGGTGATTTGTCTGTTTTTCCTGCGTTATCTGCATCGGAAAACCGTTGGAATTTTGTAAGAAAATCATAACAAAACCATAACAAAAAACGAATGATTTTCTGTTATGCTATAAAGAAATATGGCAAGGAGGATGGAAAAGATGAAAAACAAGCATTTGTGGCTGGCTCTGGGGGAGGGCCTGCTGTTTATGATACTTTTCTTGCATCGCTATGAGCTGGAGTGGATGTGTTGGGTACAGATGCTGATTTGTATCATTGTCGGCATCAAAGTTCTGGATCATTTGCGTGCATTTTATGAAGACAGAAGAATGATTGGGAAAAAATAAAAAAAACCCTTTTGCTGCGGAAAGCAATCTTTCCGCAGCAAAAGGGTTTTTTACGTGATCAATCTTTGCGATATTCTTTTTCCGTCTGTGCAACACGCAGCAAAGAAGATTTTTCCATTGTGTTTTCTTCTTTTCGCATAGCGTCGCGGTCTAACAACCACTGCATATACATGAGCAGTTCTTCCCGGCTGCTCTTGCTCAGCTGTGCGTAATAAGTTTGGAATCGGTTAAATTCTATGGAATCATCATCTACCATATAAGGATGGCGGATATCGTTGACCCCCAGAAGATAGTCCAAAGAAACATCAAAAATAGATGCAATTTTTTTTAAATCAGGGATGGAGGGCTGATTGCGTCCGGATTCATAGTTAGCAATGGCAGTGTAGCCATAGTTTAACATTTCGCCTAATTTTACCTGTGTCAGTTTTTTTTCTTTTCGCAGCATTTTCAGCCGGTCTTTAAATTCCTGCAATCTGCTCACCTCGTTTTTCATTTTTTCTTTTGCAGAATTGACTACTATAATAGTCAGTTTTTATTATAGGGTTAATACAGAACCGAGAAAAGGCATTGTCACAGATAGAAAAATATTTTTGCTAATGTTTGCAAATTGCAAAAAATTATACAGTGGTTCGTTTTTTCACTAATTTTTTAATTCCTATTGACAAACTATGAAAAGTATGGTACATTTAATTCACATAAAGCATATAAGAATACTATGATATATAAAATGATAATTTGATTTAGAGGAGGACAAGACTATGGCAACAAAAATTTATATGGATCATGCAGCAACAACTCCCGTCAGAAAAGAAGTTCTGGAAGCAATGCTTCCTTATTTTACAGAATATTATGGAAACGCATCCGGTATTTACGGCATTGCCAAGGAAAGCAAAAAGGCAATGGAAAAAGCGAGAGAACAGGTGGCAGCTGCCATCAATGCACAGCCTTCTGAAATCTATTTTACAGCAGGCGGTTCCGAAAGTGACAATATGGCACTGCGGGGTGTAGCTGAAGCACTGAAGGATAAAGGTAATCATATTATTACCACAAAAATTGAACATCATGCCATTTTGCACACCTGTGAATATCTGGAAAAACATGGTTTCCGTGTAACATATCTGGATGTAGATGCAGACGGCAAAGTCAGACTGGAAGATCTGGAAGCGGCTATCTGTCCAGAAACCATTCTCATTTCTGTGATGTTTGCCAACAATGAAATCGGCACCATCGAACCCATTGCGGAAATCGGAAAACTGGCACATGAAAAAGGTATCTACTTCCACACAGACGCTGTACAGGCAATGGGTCATGTTCCCATTGATGTGGAAGAAATGCACATTGACCTGCTGTCCATCAGCGGTCATAAACTGGGTGCACCAAAAGGCATCGGCGCCATTTATATCCGTAAAGGCGTACGTATCACACCTTTGATCTTCGGCGGTGCACAGGAAAAGAAAATGCGTGCAGGCACAGAAAATATCCCCGGTATTGTAGGTCTGGGCAAGGCAGTGGAACTGGCTGCCGCAGAACTGCCAGAAACAAGAGCAACACTGGAAAAAATGCGTGACAGACTGATTCACGGCATTCTGGAAGCTATTCCTTACAGCAAACTGAATGGTCATCCTACAGATCGTCTGCCGGGCAACTGCAACATATCCTTTGAATTTATCGAAGGTGAATCCATGCTGCTGCTGTTAGACGCTTTGGGCGTAGCGGCATCCAGCGGTTCCGCTTGCACATCCGGTTCTCTGGATCCTTCCCATGTGCTTCTGGCCATCGGCCTGCCTCATGAAAAAGCTCATGGTTCTTTAAGACTCACATTGGATACAGACAACACAGAGGAAGAAATTGATTTTATTTTGGAAAAACTGCCTCAGATTGTTGCAAGACTGCGGGAAATGTCTCCCCTTTACGAAGAAATCAGCAAACAGGCAAAATAATATAGAGAAAAAAGAGAAGGTTATCAATTGATTGTTTAAATACACAGGAGGAATTTTTTATGGAATACAGTGCAAAAGTAATGGATCATTTTATGAATCCCAGAAACGTAGGCGAAATTGAAGATGCCAGCGGTGTTGGTACTGTTGGTAACGCAAAGTGCGGCGATATTATGAAGGTATATCTGCAGATTGAAGACGGCATCATTCAGGATGCAAAATTCAAAACATTTGGCTGTGGTGCGGCAGTGGCTACCAGCTCCATGGCAACAGAACTGGTGAAAGGCAAAACCATTCAGCAGGCGTTGGAAGTAACAAATAAAGCAGTTATGGAAGCTCTGGATGGCCTGCCCTCTGTGAAGGTACACTGTTCCTGCTTGGCAGAAGAAGCGCTCCACGCAGCACTTTGGGATTATGCAGAAAAAAATCATATCGTTATCGAAGGTTTGAAAAAACCTGTCAATGACATTGATGAACTCCATCATCATACAGAAGAATAAATGAAATCAAAAAGTCCGATTCTCTTTCGGGAGCATCGGACTTTTTCTGTATTTGGAAAGAGAAGGAAAGCCTTGTTTCCCAATGGGGAATATGGTACCATGAGAAACGAAAAACGAAAATAACATAAGGTCGGTGAAACCATTGTCAAAAGGAAAAGTAATTATTGGAATGTCTGGCGGCGTAGATAGTTCTACAGCTGCTTATTTGTTAAAAGAAGAAGGGTATGAAGTGATCGGCGTCACCATGGGTATGTGGCAGGAGCCGGGAGAAACAGAAGGCTGCGGCAATCTTTCCGCAGTGAAAGATGCTTCCCGTGTGGCGGAAAAGCTTGGAATCGAATTCCATGTTTTGGATTTTCGGAAAGAATTCCGCGAAAATGTTGTGGATTACTTCATCAACAGTTATGAAAGAGGCATGACTCCCAATCCTTGCATTGCCTGCAACCGCCATGTAAAATGGGCAGCATTGCTGCAATATGCCAATGAGATTGGGGCAGACTATATTGCAACAGGACATTATGCCCGCATTGAAAAACACCCTGTCACAGGCAGATACTCCATCAAAGCGTCTGTAACAGAGGCAAAAGACCAGACTTATGCCCTGTATCGCCTGACACAGGAACAGCTGGCAAGAACATTGATGCCTGTTGGATTCTATGAAAAGGATGAAATCCGAAAAATCGCTGCTAATATTGATGACTTTATTGCGAAAAAAGGAGATAGTCAGGATATCTGTTTCATCCCTGACGGAGATTATGGTGCCTTTCTGGAACGGGAAAGAGGAAAAAATCATTGCCCGGGAAATTTCGTAGACATGGAAGGAAAGGTATTGGGACAGCATAAAGGTCTGATTTACTATACCGTTGGACAGCGGAAAGGTCTGGGCATTGCCTTTGGTAAACCCATGTATGTATATGGTTTGGATGTGGACAAGAACGAAGTCATCCTTTGTGATAACGAAACCCTTTTCTCCAGAACTGTATATGCAAACCAGATCAACTGCATGTCTGTACCGGAATTTACAGACGGGATGCGTTTCCGCGGAAAAATCCGTTACAGCCACAAAATGGCAGACTGTACCGTGCGTATGGTAGGAGAGGATTTGCTGGAATGTACCTTTGATGAGCCCCAGAGAGCCATTACACCGGGACAGGCTTTGGTGCTTTATGACGGGGAATACGTGGCTGGCGGCGGTACCATTTTAGGGGCGAAATTACCAATTAATCAAAGAAAGAACGAAGCTGAATAAAGATTTTGTATATATTTTCAAAAACTGCTATTTGTCGCATTTTGTAATTGCATGGAACCATTGTTTGTGGTATCATGTTTGATGGTATATAAACAAGGGTTATGTTCTATAAGAAAAATTTATGGGAGGCAGCGATGAATTACGCACAAATGATTATTCCGTTTATTGGCGGTCTGGCTTTGTTTATCTACGGCATGAACATCATGGCGCAGGGTCTTCAGAACGCCGCCGGCTCCAAAATGAAGAGTATTTTGGAAGCACTGACACAGAACAAATTGATGGGGATTGCTCTGGGTGCATTGGTAACAGCCATTGTACAGAGTTCCTCCGCAACAACCGTTATGGTCGTTGGTTTTGTAAATGCTGGCTTGATGAACCTGACACAGGCCATGAGTGTTATCATGGGTGCCAACATTGGTACAACTGTAACAGGCTGGCTGGTATCCAGTTCCGAATGGGCAAAAATGTTCAGCCCTTCAACCATTGCACCTCTGGCAGTTATGCTGGGTGTCATCCTGATGATGAGCGGTAAGAATGCCCGTCGGAAAGAAATTGCTTCTATTGTAATTGGTTTCGGTGTGTTGTTTATTGGTATCGAAAGCATGTCATCTTCCGTAGAACCTCTGCGTGATTCCGAAGCTTTCCGTTCCATGTTTGTAACACTGGGTTCCAACCCTCTGCTGGGTATTTTCGCCGGTGCTTTCGTAACAGCTATTATCCAGAGTTCCTCTGCATCTCAGGGTATTCTGCTGTCCTTGGCGGCTTCCGGTCTGGTACCTTTCAATGCGGCAGTATATATCATCATGGGTCAGAATATCGGTACTTGTGTAACCGCTCTGATCAGTGGTATCGGCGCAACAAAAACAGCAAAATGCGTTGGTTATATGCACCTGATGTTTAATATTACCGGTACCATCGTATTCAGTATCGTGGCAATCGTATACTTTACCATCATCAATCCTGCTATGGGCGGCGAGATCATTACACAGACACAGATCAGTGCCATCCATACAATCTTTAACATTGGTACAACTTTGATGGTAATTCCCTTGTCTAATATCATTATCAAAATTGCAAAGAGAATCAACCACGTACAGGAAATCGAACGCAAAGACGAAAGTCAGCTGGTTCATCTGGACAAACGTATTCTGGAAACACCCAGTCTGGCTGTAGAAGGCGCAAAACTGGAAACACTGCGTCTGGGCCGTATTGCGCTGGAAAACCTGCAGAGCTCCTTTGATGCACTGATCAAGAAAGATCACGATAAGATCGAAGAAGTAAAACAGCGTGAAAATGTTGTGGATAAGGTTTGTGACAGCATTTCCGAATACCTGATCAAACTGTGTACTTTGCAGATTAGTGAAAAAGACAATCAGACAGTAACATCCTTGCTCAATACCATTAGTGATATGGAACGTGTGGGCGACCATGCGGAAAACATTGCCGAACTGGCAGAAGAAATGGAAAGAGAAGAAATCACATTCTCCAGCATGGCTTTGGAAGAATTGAGTGAAATGACAAAGGTAACATTGGCAAGTTATGAAAATGCCCTGAAAGCATTGGAAAACAACGATATTACCTATGCCATGAAAACAGCCGTACTGGAAGAACAGGTGGACGCACTGGAAAAGAAACTCCGTGCAAGCCATATCGACCGTCTGTCCAATGCGGAATGTAACGTCAACTCCGGTATCCATTTCCTGGAAATGCTGGGCAATCTGGAACGTGTTTCCGACCATGCAATGAATATTGCGCAGGTAGTTCTGAACGAAAACAGAGTAGAAAAGAATTATCACGACGAAGCAATCATGCCTGTTGTTTAATAGAAAAGAGAAAAAGCCTTTTGCTGTGTGAAAACATGGCAAAGGGCTTTTTTTGATGGATACAGGCACAAATGCTGGAAAACTGAATACATAAGAAAAGAGAGCAGAAAGAAAGGCGGAATGAGGATGCCGCGTGTTTATCTGAGTCCTTCTTTGCAGGAGTATAATTTGTATGTAAATGGTGGAACAGAGGAGGAGATTACCAATCTCATTGCTGATGCCATGGAACCTTATTTGTTGGCATCAGGTATTGAATTTACAAGAAACCGTCCGGAAATGAGTCTGGGGGAAGCCATCGCCGCTTCCAATGCGGGAAATTATGACTTGCATTTTGCCATTCATTCCAATGCGGCACCGGAAAGTCTGGTAGGAAAGTTACAGGGTGTGGATGCGTATTATTTTTACAATAGCCCCTACGGCAGAGAAATGGCGGATATTGTTACGGAAAATATGAAGCAGGTATATCCTGATGGGGAAAAAGTGCAGTCCGTGGCAACGGCAACACTGCGGGAATTACGCCGTACCAATGCGCCGGCAGTGCTGGTGGAAGTAGGGTATCACGACAATATAGAGGATGCCCAGTGGATCAAAGAGAATATTGATCAGATTGCAAAAGCACTGGCAAAATCCATTGCGGATTATTTCGGTGTGCCTTTTCGCCAGCCGCAGGTATAAATATTTCTGAAAAAATATACAATGCCTATCACAAATTCTGATGGTTGTTTTATGCTATCCTCCAAAGAGAAAGTTTTTTTATAAAAAATAAAGGGAAATCGTAACAAGTGCCGTATTTATATTGATATGTATATTGTGTAAATGCTATATAATACTGTATACATGAAACTGACGGGCGACTTGTCCGATTATTCAATACCAAGGGAGGTATCAGTATGAAAAGTTACGCAGCAGATAAGGTGAGAAACGTAGTACTATTGGGTCACAGCGGTTCCGGGAAAACCACTTATGCCGAAGCAGCGCTGTTCTATTCCGGAGCAACAAAAAGATTCGGGAAAGTGGACGAAGGCAATACCGTTAGTGACTACGATCCAGAAGAAATTCGCCGTAAGGTATCTATCAGTACATCCGTACTGCCGGTAGAATGGCAGGATACAAAAATCAACTTCTTGGATACACCTGGTTATTTTGACTTCGTGGCTGAATCCAAACTGGCTATGAGTGTAGCGGATACAGCCCTGATCATGGTTTCCGCAAAATCCGGCGTAGAAGTTGGTACTGAAAAAGCATGGGAATACACCGAAGAAATGCATCTGCCTCGTATTTTCTTTGTAAACCAGATGGACGATGAAAATGCGGACTTCGAACGCACACTGGCAGACATGCGTGTGAAATTCGGTAAATCCGTTGCACCTTTGCAGATTCCTTTCAATGATGCAGATGGCAAATTCGTTGGCTTCATCAATCTGATCAAGAGAGATGCCAGAAAGAAAGTAGACGGCAAACTGCAGCCCTGCGAAATGCCTGAAGATAAAAAGGACGAAGTAGAAGTTCTGCGTTCCATGTTGGTAGAAGTTGCAGCAGAAAGCAGCGACGAACTCATGGAAAAATTCTTCAACGACATTGAACTGACAGAAGAAGAAATCTACGATGGTCTGAAATATGGTATCGAAAACAATACCATCGCGCCTGTAATGTGTGGTTCCGCTACACTGGGCTATGGTGTAAAACTGCTTCTGAATACCATCGTTCGCTTTACACCTCCCGCAAACGAAGCAAAACCCAACTTCCATGCATTCCACAATGGTGAAAAAGTGGTTTACTGCTCCACAGACGACGAAAGATTCTCTGCATTTGTATTCAAAACCATCGCAGACCCTTATATCGGCCGTCTGAACCTGTTCAGAGTTATGACTGGTAAACTGGACGCTTCCATGAGCGTTTATAACGAAGAAAAAGATACAGTGGAAAAAGTTGGTCACCTGTATGTTATCAGAGGTAAAGAACAGATCGAAGTGGATGAACTCCATTCCGGCGATATCGGTGCTCTGGCAAAACTGTCCAATACTTCCACACAGGATACACTGTCCTTGAAAGAAGCAAACATCGTTATTCCCAAAATCAGCCTGCCTGAATCCGTTCTGTGCATGGCAATCCAGCCCAAAGGCAAAGGCGATGAAGACAAACTGTCCGCAGCTCTTTCCAAGATCCGTGAAGAAGATCCTACCATCAAGATGGAAGTTAATAAAGAAACAAAACAGACATTGATCTATGGTATCGGCGAACAGCAGCTGGATGTTATGGTCAATAAACTGAAAAACAAATATAAGATTGAAGTGGAACTGAAAGATCCTATCATTCCTTATCGTGAAACAATCAAATCCAAAACTTCCGTACGCGGCAGATATAAAAAACAGTCCGGCGGTCATGGCCAGTTCGGTGACGTTGTTATGGAATTCGAACCCAGCGGCGATCTGTCTGTACCTTATGTATTCGAAGAAAAAATCTTCGGTGGTTCCGTACCCAAACAGTACTTCCCCGCTGTAGAAAAAGGTCTGCAGGAATGCGTACAGTCTGGTGTACTGGCTGGTTACCCTGTAGTAGGTCTGAAAGCAACATTGACAGATGGTTCTTACCATCCTGTTGACTCCTCCGAAATGGCATTCAAGATGGCAACATCTGTAGCCTTCAAGGAAGGTATCCCTCAGGCAAAACCGACTATTCTGGAACCCATTGAACATGTGGAAGTTCTGATTCCTGAAAAATACATGGGCGATATCATGGGCGACATCAACAAACGTCGTGGTCGTATCCTGAGCATGGACGCTGTTGGCAATAAGAAATGCATCGTTGCAGAAGTTCCTACAGCTGAAATGCACAAATACGCAACAGATCTGCGTTCTCTGACTCAGAGCCGTGGCGATTACAGACATCACTTCGAACGTTACGAAGAAGCTCCTATGGAAATCCAGAAGAAAATTATCGCTGCAAGAGCAGAACAGAAATAAGAACATTGCAAATAGGATAACTTTATGATATTCTCAATGAGAGAAAATCCGAAATCAAGTGTCCAAAACGGTTCCCAATAAACGGTGGACACATACTATGAAAATGAACAACGGTAGTTAGGAAAAGGCGGGTTTCAAGGTATTTGCTCCATGGAATCCGCCGATTCCGTATCCGTTGTTCAGAAACAGGGATTTTCGCATTATGAAAGGACATCATTTGGTTATCCTGTTTTTATATGAAGGAGGAATGCTTGTGTTAGACGTAGCAATCATCGGCGGCGGCCCTGCTGCTTTATCAGCGGCATTGAACTGCCGTCAAAGAAATAAAACCGTAACAATTTTCGGCAGAAGTCTGGACAGCTCTCTGCTCTTTGCAGCAGAAAAGGTGGACAACTATCTGGGTCTGCCGGATATGGCTGGGGAAGAACTGCTGAATACGTTCTATGCTCATGCCATGAAAAACGGCGTAGAATTCAAAGAAGCCCGTATCAGTCAGATCATGTCTATGGGTGACTACTATATGATTAATGCGGAAAATGAATTCATTCAGGCGAAAGCCATCATTTTGGCAACAGGTCTGAGCAAAAGCAAAGGCATTGCCGGAGAAATGGAATATCTGGGCAAAGGCGTCAGCTACTGCGCAACTTGTGACGGTATGCTCTATCGTGGCAAAAAAGTCGTTGTAGTAGCGGAAAATGAAGAGGGGGAAGCAGAAGCAAACTTCCTGGCGGATATCTGTGCGGAAGTGCTGTATGTACCTCTGTATCAGCCCGTTCTGTCCTTGAAGGATAATGTAAAAGTCGTCAATGGCAAACCCAAAGCCGTTTTGGGAGAAAATGACCGTGTGACAGGTCTGGAACTGGCAGACGAAACACTGGGCTGTGATGGTATTTTCTTTGCGAAAAACTCCATGCCTCCTGAAAGTCTGCTCTTTGGTCTGGAAACAGAAGGTAAAAACATTGTGGTAAATCGTAAAATGGAAACAAACCTGCCTCGTGTTTATGCGGCAGGGGACTGCACAGGCGCGCCTTATCAGATTGCAAAGGCTGTTGGGGAAGGTCTGGTAGCGGCTCTTTCCGCAGCGGCAGCCATCGACCAGCTGGATAGAGAACAGCAGAAATAAAATAAAATTTTCTTAAAATTATCTCATTTTTTGCAAAAACGAAGCAAATGAAAGAAAACCGGAGAAATCGAGAGTAAAAATTAGTTTTTTTCTTGAATTTCTTCGGTTTTTTCTGTATATTCCGAAATATTTGAGAATAACATCTTATATGGGATTTGAATATTCCTGGGAAAATAGCTAATATAGTATCAGAAATTAGCACTCGATAAAAATGAGTGCTAACAACAAGAATACAAGGAGGCAGAATAATATGAAACTTGCACCATTAGGAGATAAAGTTGTATTGAAACAGTTAGAAGCAGAAGAAACCACAAAATCCGGTTTGATTCTGACTTCTTCTTCTCAGGAAAAACCCCAGGAAGCTATCGTTGTGGCTGTAGGCCCCGGCGGACTGGTTGGCGATGTAAATGTAGAAATGGTTCTGAAAGAAGGCGACCATGTTATCTTCCCTAGATACGGCGCTACTCAGATCAAATTTGAAGGTGAAGAATACCTGGTAATGCGTCAGAATGACATTCTGGCAATCGTAAAAGACTGATTTTAAAACTTCTCAATATTTAGGAGGCGTTATTGAATATGGCAAAAGAAATTAAATACAGCACCGATGCAAGAAACGCAATGGCAGCCGGTGTTGACAAATTGGCAAATACCGTAAAAGTTACACTGGGCCCTAAAGGCCGTAACGTTGTTCTGGACAGAAAATTCACATCTCCTTTGATCACAAACGATGGTGTGACTATCGCGAAAGACATCGAACTGGAAGACCCCTATGAAAACATGGGTGCACAGCTGGTAAAAGAAGTTGCAACACAGACAAACGATGTAGCCGGTGACGGTACTACAACAGCAACTGTTCTGGCACAGGCTATGATTCAGGAAGGTCTGAAAAACATCGCAGCAGGCGCAAATGCCATCATCCTGAGAAAAGGTATGCAGAAAGCAACTGACGCAGCAGTCGCAGAAATCAAGAAAATGAGCCAGGCTGTTACTACTAAGAAACATATTGCAAACGTTGCAGCAATTTCCGCTGGTGACGAAGAAGTCGGCAACATGATCGCTGACGCTATGGAAAAAGTAACAAACGACGGCGTTATCACAGTAGAAGAATCCAAAACAATGAAAACAGAACTGGATCTGGTAGAAGGTATGCAGTTCGATAAAGGTTATCTGTCCGCTTACATGTGCACAGATATGGATAAAATGGTAGCAGTTCTGGAAGATCCTTATATCCTGCTGACAGATAAAAAAATCTCCAACATCCAGGAACTGGTTCCCATTCTGGAACAGATCATGCAGACAGGCGGCAAAGTGCTGATCATTGCAGAAGACGTAGAAGGCGAAGCATTGGCTACACTGGTACTGAACAAACTGAGAGGTACATTCACATGTGTTGCTGTCAAAGCTCCTGGCTATGGCGAAAGAAGAAAAGCACAGCTGGCTGATATCGCAGCACTGACAGGCGCACAGGTTATCTCCGATGAACTGGGCATTGACCTGAAAGACGCAACTCTGGATATGCTGGGTCATGCAAAGACTGTTCGTGTAGAAAAAGACCTGACCATCATCGCTGACGGCGCAGGCAAAAAAGATGAAATCGACGCTAGAATCATGCAGATCCGCAGAGGCATCGAAGAAACAGAATCCGATTTCGATAGAGAAAAACTCCAGGAAAGACTGGCAAAACTGTGCGGCGGCGTAGCAGTTATCAAAGTTGGTGCAGCTACCGAAACAGAAATGAAAGAAAAGAAACTGCGTATGGAAGACGCACTGGCAGCTACCAGAGCCGCAGTGGAAGAAGGTATCGTAGCTGGTGGCGGTACAGCACTGATCCATGCAGTAGAAAAAGTAAAAGCAGCATGTGCTGACCTGACAGGCGATGAAAAAACAGGTGCTGATATCGTTGTGAAAGCACTGGAAGCTCCTCTGCGTCAGATTGTTGAAAACGCAGGTCTGGAAGGCTCCGTCATCGTAAACAAAGTAAAAGAAATGGCAGAAGGCGTTGGTTTCAATGCCCTGACAGAAGAATATGTGGAAATGGTAGACGCTGGTATTCTGGACCCTGCAAAAGTAACCAGAAGCGCACTGCAGAACGCAACTTCCGTTGCTTCCACATTCCTGACAACAGAAGCCGTTGTGGCAGAACTGCCTGCAAAAGCACCTGCTATGCCTGATGCTGGCATGGGTGGCGGCATGGGCGGTTACATGTAAGCCGAAATCCCTTTCATGCCTTGGGGCAGGGTTCCCGATGATGGACTGTGGATTACAAAAAGTAGTTCGTAGACATATTCAGAAATCTGCTCCATCTGTGGTATTCAAAATAACAAAGAAGCTGTTCCGCATTGTGCGGGACAGCTTCTTTTTGTGTAGAAATGATTGTTCCATCCTCAAAAAGGATTTCCACATTGTCCATGGTTCTATCGATTGCGATGTCTTTGATATCTAAGGAAGAACTTGATCCGGCATACTTAAATCTGATGAATTGTGCATCATCACTGAGCCATCCAATCATTGCATTGGTATCATCGTAATAAGAGCGAGGATACCATTCTATTTTGAAGTCACCAACATAGGTGGCTTCTTCTGTGAATAGCTTATTTTTGATGGACCCATCTATGGAAATAGACGTTTCATGGATTCCATCGTTGACAGTATAAACAACTGCTTTCAGTTCTTTGGTTATGGGAATGGGGCGCTGCAATATATAAATAATGGCTAAAATGATACATATACCGACAATCATAGACCCTTTTCTTTTTTTCATCATCATGAGATGCCCCCTTTTTGTCGTTGATAGCACTTCCTTTAATACAATTTTACCATTTTTAAAATGCTCCTTCCAGCTGGCTTACGAAAAACAGCCAATAAATTTTTGGCAGTGAAGCAGTTTTGGTTTTTGGGGGACAACTTACCTTTTTATGAATTTGGAGGAAGAAACATCTTCTATGTTTCTTTTTTTGTGCAATCGTCTTTTTTGCACAAGGGGAAGGCTGTTGTTTTGGCTGGTTTTGTGTGGTCTGTTTTTTCGGATTGTGCTATACTATACCATAGCGAAATATTGATTTGAATACATAAAAGGGAGTGCAGATATGCAGAGAACGGAAACAAGAACCGTACAGGTTGGCAATTTGAAATTGGGCGGCGGCAACCCTGTTGTCATCCAGTCCATGTGTAATACAGATACCAGAGATGTGGCAGCGACTGTGGCGCAGATTCATGCGCTGGAAGCGGCTGGCTGTGAACTGGTGCGTGTGGCAGTGCCTGATATGAAAGCGGCAGATGCCATCGGCGAAATCAAAAAACAGATTCATATTCCTCTGGTGGCAGACATTCATTTCGATTATCGTCTGGCATTGCGTGTCATGGAACTGGGCATTGACAAAGTTCGTATCAACCCCGGCAACATCGGCGATGAAGACCGCATCCGTCAGGTGGTGGAAATGGCGAAAGAAAAACATATCCCCATCCGTATTGGTGTAAACAGCGGCTCTCTGGAAAAAGAACTGGTGGAAAAATACGGCGGCGTAACTCCTCAGGGCTTGGTAGAAAGTGCCTTGAAACATGTAAAAATTCTGGAAAAATACGATTTCCATGATATTGTTGTTTCCATCAAGGCTTCTGATGTGCCTTTCTCTCTGGAAGCTTATCGGATTCTGTCCGAAAGCATTCCTTATCCCATCCATGTGGGTATTACAGAAGCGGGAACCGTTTATATCGGTACTATCAAATCCGCAGTAGGTATTGGCGCTATTCTGGCAATGGGCATTGGCGATACCATTCGTGTATCTTTGACTGGTGACCCTGTGGAAGAAGTGCGTGCAGCAAAAGAAATTCTGAAATGTCTGGGTCTGCGGAAATTTGGTATTGAACTGATTTCCTGCCCTACTTGCGGCAGAACACAGATTGACCTGATTTCCATTGCCAATGAAGTGGAAAAACGTTGTGCTTCCATCAAAAAGGACATCAAAGTGGCTGTTATGGGCTGCGTGGTAAATGGCCCCGGCGAAGCGAAAGAAGCAGATATCGGTATTGCTGGCGGTAATGGCGTTGGCATCCTGTTCAAAAAAGGTGAACTTATCCGCAAAGTGGATGAAAGCCAGCTGGTAGACGCTTTGATGGAAGAAATTGATAAACTGTGATTTGGAAAATAATCGGAAAGGAGGGGCGATATGACAGCGAAAAAATTTCCGCTGGTATTTGATAAGGTTTCTCTTTCCGCCCCTTTGCAGGAAGTGTTTCGGGAAACGACAGTACTTTCTTTGACTATTCACCGGAAGGAGCGGGAAATTGTAACAGAGATTGCGGCAGATGAAGTCATTCCGCCTTTGTACTGGGAAAAACTGCGGAAAGAAATGATGCAGCAGCTTCCCGGTGTGAAAGAAGTGCATATTTTCCCCAAATATCAGTTGATGGATAAAGAACCCAAGGCGGTTCTGACGGATTTCTGGGATACCATCCGCAGTCATGTGGCTTCTCAGAGTAAGGTTTGCAGCGGTGTCATTTCCGATGCGGACTGGGATTATCAGGATGGCAAGATGCAGATTTTTGTAAAGCATAACATGGCTTACTATCTGTCCCAGAAAAAACTGGATGATGCTGTGGCAAAGCTGGTGCAGGAAGAAACAGGACTGGCTATGTCTGTGCAGTTCAAAAACGTGCAGAGCAGTGAGGAAGACCGTGCCCGTATGGAACAGGAACAGCGGACAAAAACAGAGGAACTCCTCCAACAGATTGCTTCTGCCACACAGGCGGCGGAGCAAGCGAAAGTTTCCGCAGAAGTTGGGGCAGTCAGCGAAGCTGTTTCCAGAGGCATCCTCTTTGGCAAAGAATTTACTGGTACCCCTGTGAAAATTGTGGATACGAAAATTCCCGGAGAATCTGTCATTGTGGAAGGGAACATTTTCAATATCGAACCTAGAGAAATCAAAGGGGAAAAATACATTGTTTCCTTTGATATTACAGATAAGTCTGATTCCACAACGGTAAAATTCTTTGTAAAACGGTCTGTTTTCGACAACGAACTGAAAGATAAAATCAAAAAAGACGCTTACCTTCGTGTGCAGGGGGAAGTGCAGTTTGATAAATATGCCAAGGAAATCAACATCATGGCGAAAGCCATCATGACGGCACAGGCACCTCCGCCGCGTATGGATACAGCAGAAGAAAAACGCGTGGAACTCCATCTTCATACCCAGATGAGCAGTATGGACGGCGTAACACCTGTAAAAACTTATATCAAACGCGCCATTGATTGGGGACATAAAGCCATTGCTATCACAGACCATGGTGTGGTACAGGCCTTCCCCGATGCCATGAATGCGGCAGATAAATCTGATTTGAAAGTCATTTATGGCGTAGAAGCCTATCTCATTGATGACTTGGGCAATGCGGTATTCTCTCCCAGAGGGCAGAATCTGGACGATACCTATGTGGTATTCGATATCGAAACCACTGGTCTTTCTAAGGAAAAAGAAATGATTACGGAAATTGGTGCCGTAAAGGTGGCAGACGGGAAAATCGTTGACCGTTTCAGTACTTTTGTCAATCCCCAGCGTCCCATTTCTGCGGAAATCACAAAACTGACAGGCATTACCGACGATATGGTGAAAGACGCGCCTACCATCGAAAATGTTCTGCCGGAATTCCTGAAATTCTGCGAAGATACAGTATTGGTAGCGCACAATGCTTCTTTTGATACTGGCTTTATCCGTATTGCGGCAGAAAGAGCCGGTCTGGGAGAACTGCATCATACCATTGTGGATACTTTGGAACTGGCAAGAGCATTGCTGCCGGAACTGAATAAACACAAATTGGATATTGTTTGTGAACATTTGGGCGTGACCCTCAACGGACACCATCGTGCCGTCAACGACGCGGAAGCAACGGCAGAAGTATTCATCAAGTTTTTGGATATGCTGGCAGAAAAGAAAGTTTTCACTCTGGATGAAATCAATGTCCTTGCCAGCCGTACTGTAAACTATAAAAAACTCCGCGCTTACCATGCCATCATTCTGGTGAAGAACTATACTGGTCTGCGAAATCTCTATGAACTGGTTTCCATGGCCCATATTGATTATTTCTTCCGTCGTCCCAGAATTCCCAAAAGCAAATTCATGCAGATGCGGGAAGGGCTGATTCTGGGTAGTGCCTGCGAAGCAGGGGAATTGTACCGTGCCCTTTTGGACGGCGAACCGAAACAGCGCATCGAAGAACTGGTACATTTCTATGATTATCTGGAAATCCAGCCTTTGGGCAACAATAAATTTATGATTGATTCTCCCAGAGTGGAAAATATCCATTCCATGGAAGATATCAAAAACATGAATCGAAAGATTGTAGAACTGGGTGAAACTTACGGAAAACCTGTTGTGGCAACATGTGACGTGCATTTCATAGACCCAGATGACGCGGCATACCGTAAAATTATCATGGCAGCGGAAGGTTTCCCTGACGCGGACAACCAGCCGCCCTTGTATTTCAGAACAACAGATGAAATGCTGGCGGAATTTGACTATCTGGGAGAGGAAAAAGCAAGAGAGGTTGTCATTACCAACACCAATCTCATTGCAGACCAGATTGAGAAGATTAAACCCATTCCAGACGAAACATTCCCTCCTAAAATCGAGGGCGCCGATGAACAGCTGCGACAGATTTGCATGGATAAGGCACATTCCATTTATGGTGACCCTTTGCCGCCATTGGTACAGGAGCGTTTGGAAACAGAACTGAACTCTATCATCAGCAACGGTTATGCGGTGCTTTATATCATTGCGCAGAAACTGGTATGGAAATCTGTGGCTGACGGCTATCTGGTTGGTTCCCGTGGTTCCGTAGGTTCTTCCTTTGCGGCAAATATGGCAGGGATTACGGAAGTAAATTCTTTGCCGCCCCATTATGTTTGCCCCAATTGTAAATATTCCGACTTTGATTCGGATTTGGTGAAATCTTACGCCATGGAAGAAGCCAGCGGATGTGACATGCCTGATATGAACTGCCCCAAATGCGGCACACTCATGCATAAGGATGGGCATGATATTCCATTCCAGACATTCCTTGGATTTGAAGGGGATAAAGAACCGGATATCGACCTGAACTTTTCCGGGGAATATCAGCAGACAGCACATGCCTATACAGAAGAATTGTTCGGCGTAGGGCATGTGTTCAAAGCGGGTACCATTGGTACTTTGGCAGATAAAACGGCTTATGGTTTTGTGAAAAAATATTTTGATGAACGGGAAATCACTGCCCATAATGCGGAGATTACCCGTTTGATGAATGGATGTACTGGGGTCAAGCGTACCACAGGTCAGCATCCCGGCGGTCTGATGGTTGTACCCAGTGACCATAATATCTATGAATTCTGCCCCATTCAGCGGCCGGCAAACGATGTGAATTCCACAGTCACAACCACACATTTTGACTATCATTCCATCAGTGGTCGTTTGCTGAAGCTGGACCTGCTGGGGCACGACGATCCCACCGTCATTCGTATGCTTTATGACTTGACGGGCGTCAATCCCCAGACCGTACCTCTGGGCGATCCGGCAACCATGTCCCTTTTTGAATCCCCGGCGGCGTTGGGGGTTACAGCGGAGGAAATCGGCTGTGAAACAGGGACTTTGGGTATCCCTGAATTTGGTACAAAATTCGTACGTGGCATGCTGTTGGATACAAAACCGAAAACATTTGCGGACTTGCTTCGTATTTCCGGTCTGTCCCATGGTACGGACGTATGGCTGGGCAATGCACAGACCCTTATCGAAAACGGCACCATCACCTTGAAAGAAACCATCTCCACTCGTGACAGTATTATGATTTACCTGATCAATAAAGGTGTGGATAAGAAGAAATCTTTTAAGATCATGGAGAAAGTCAGAAAAGGGAAAGGGCTCACCGATGAGGACATTGCAGATATGAAAGCGGCAAATGTACCGGATTGGTATATCGAATCCTGCCAGAAGATCAAGTATATGTTCCCCAAAGCCCATGCGGCGGCATATGTGATGATGGCGTTCCGTATTGCTTATTTCAAAATCAATTATCCCGAAGCATACTATGCGACATATTTTACTGTTCGTGCCTGCGACGACTTTGACTATAGCTGTATGTGCAAGGGCATGGATGTTGCGAAAGCAGCTATGCGGGAAATCCATGCAAAAGGTATGGAAGCAACGGCGAAAGATAAGGCAAAAATGACGGTTTTGGAATTGATCGTGGAATTTTATGCCCGCGGTTTCAAATTCCTGCCCATTGACCTGTATAAATCTGACTCCAGAAAATTCATTGTGACAGAGGAAGGGCTGATTCCGCCTTTCAACTCTTTGCAGGGACTGGGTACCAATGCGGCACAAAGCATTGTAGACGGCAGAGCGGCAGGAGAATTCCATACCATTGAGGAACTGAAAGAACGCACTTCTCTGGGACGTTCCCTCATTGATTTGCTGAAAGAAAACGGCGTATTGAACGGCATTCCTGAAACCAATCAGCTGAGCCTGTTCTAAAGGGGGGCATTTTATGAACTGTCCGAAATGCGGAAAAGAACTGGAAAAAGGCTGGATTAACAGCGCAAGAGAAGTGATTTATACCCGAGCACTGAAAAAGATGTTTATCACAGCTTCTAAAATCGGCGATATTTCTTTGACGACACATAATATGACAGGCCCAAGATGCGAAGCCTATGTGTGTCGGGATTGTCGTTGGGTCATTGTGCCCTATGAGGAAGAAAATCAATAATTATAAAGAAAAAGCGGCATTTCTTACAAGAAACGTAAGATTGCCGCTTTTTGATTGTATTTTTTAAAAAACTTCGATATGCTGGAAAAAAGGGGATTTTTGGTAATTTGCAAGAACGGGGGGATAGCTATGAAAAAGAGTATTTTTTTGCTTTGCTGTATAGTGGGGCTGCTGTTGCCGACAACGGCACATGCGGAAACAGTACAAGTTGCTCAGAATGATTTGCCGCAGGTGCTTTGTGTAAATGGTTATAAAGATTTTTATATCACTCAGCCATCGTCCGTAAAGGAATTTTGTGCTTCATGGGAGCAGTGGTGGAAATCGGGAAAATCGGCAGAGCTTGGCCAGGCAGATCCAAATTATATTGTGACGTTGTATGAAAATAAAAATGAGGCTGCTGTGGCAAAGGAGTACTATCTTGTATATGAATGGCAAAACAAAATCGCGATACAACATATATCCAGAGACCCAGCTACAGGAGAGTTCCTGAATACGAGAGAAGTTGTTTCGGTTTCTCCGGAAATCATGGAACAGATCATGCAAAAACTGCAAAAGATGAATGAAACCTATTATAGTTATGTTGATTATAATATGATGTACGGCGTGGATTTGGCAAAGATCAATGAACTGGGAATGGTGTTGAATCAAGATGTGTATGTTTTTCAGAATGGGTTTATTGACGCCAATGGTACTTTGCAGGTTTCTCTGGAGGACTGGAACACCATTTTTGCCACCCAGTACGGAGAAACAAAAAAATTGATTTATCAGAACGGCACTATCAAAAACAATGCTTTCTCTACAAACATTTCTTTCCAGAATATCAATGGAAAAATTTACGTTCCTCTGCGGGAAGCGGTGAACCATTTTGGTCATTTTTCTATGGAATGGGATAAACAGATGCGGAAAGCAGTAGTCATGGAAAAAGCGATTTTTGAAAAACAGCAGGAACGCTGGGAGAAATTTCAAAAGGCAGCAGAATCGCAAAAATATAACTAATAAAGCGAAGAATTCTTAAAAAATTCTTTCTAAGCGTATTGCCATAGTAATCTCCGCTTTTTTGGGGTTGTGCTGATTCTGGTCAATTTTTGTATCGCCGTTTGCATACAAGGCTTGCTGTTTTGTCCTATTTCCAGTCCTTTGCAGGCGGAAAGTCTGGCAAAAGCCTACGGGGAATTTGAAAATGCCCATATTTTGGATCATACAGTTTTAAAGGATTCAGAATTGCTGTTGGTAGAAAGCGAAGGTAATGTACAAATATTAGAATTGCAGAAAAATTTATTTTTTCCAAGATACTGCATTCTGGAAGTGCATGATATTCCAGAAGATGATTCCTCTTATACCACAGCGGCAGTAACATCACAGGTGGTGTATCCATACCGTGTGGCAGACCGAAGTACAATCGATTTAGAAAATATAGAAGTCAAATCTGGATTTATGAAGAAAGAATTTCTGCTTTCCTATGGTATCTGCACATTTTTGCTGACGTTGGCAGAAGGCTTCGGATATTTTCGATGGAAAGCGATACATTCATCAAAATAAACAATCAAAAAGGCACGAAATTCTTTGGAATTTCGTGCCTTTTATCTTTCCTGTAGTTAGGGCATAACCACTTTCTTTTCTTTCTGTAATTTGATAAAGAAGCCAATACACAAAAGCAGTTCAAAGAGTGCGGACATAGGTACGGCAATACCAATGATGAGCAGGTTGGTGCCCGGCAGACGGCTGAGGAAGTAAGAAAGGGGAATACGTACCAAGAATACGGTCAAAACCCCCTGAAGCAAAACAAACTTTGTTCTGCCTCTGCCGTTGAAATATCCCAGCATACAGAAGTTGATGGCTGTCAGCAAATATTCAAAGGAACAGCTTTTCAGATACAGCTGGGTGGATGCGATAACTTCTGGGTCATTGGTAAAGATAGACGCCAGAAAATCCCCTTGTAGGAATGTCAGCAGGAACACCATGAATCCACAGCAGAAAGAGATTCTTACTGCTACAAAGAATGCCTTTGTGGCGCGGCTGATGTTGTTTGCCCCAACGTTCTGTGCAACGAAAGCGGAAAGGGCAGACATAAAGCTCATGGGTACCAGCGCAAGGAAAACAAAAAGTTTTTCCGCAATGCCGACGCTGGCGGAAGCAACAACCCCTAAAGAGTTGAGGATGGATGTAATGATCAAAAAGGATACCGTTACCTGAAAATCCTGTGCGGCAATGGGCAGCCCCAGAGAAATGATTCTGCGGACAGCGCCTTTTTGCTTGAAGTCAGAAAGTTTCAGTCGGAAAGGCAGGCGATGCTTTTTGGTGTATTTCATATAAACAATGGAGAAGAAAAAGCTGCTTGCCTGTGCAATGACCGTTGCCAGTGCCGCACCTGCTGTGGACATATGGAACAGCCCAACAAAAACAAAGTCCAGAATGATGTTAATGGTGCAGGCAATCAATACAAACAAAAATGGTGATCTGGAATTGCCCATACCACGGAAAATACCGCTGACGGAGTTATAAGCGGTGATGAAAATCATACCGGAAGCACAAATGCGAATGTAAGTAATGGTTTCGGGCAGTGCTTCTTCGGGAACATGCATCAGCAGAGATGCCTGCTTTGCAAAACAAACCAGAACCACTGTAATCAGCAAGGCAATGCAGGTGAACAGTTTGATCTGTCCGGCAACGATATGAGCGGCATCTTCCGGTTTTTTCGCGCCGATAGCTTGCCCCAGCAGTACCGTTACACCCATGGTTAAGCCGGTAATGATGACAGTTGCCGCCTGCATG
>NZ_CAJMDQ010000002.1 GCF_905212195.1 uncultured Anaerotignum sp.
AAGAGGCACTTTTTACTTTGTTTTTGTGTTGTTTTAAATACCACGAAATTGTATATAATGCATATAAAAATAGTTATTTTTGAAAGAAAATATACATATTAAACAATAAAAAGTGCCGTGTTAAGAAAATGTTAGGAAATAAACCGTCATATAGCACTATGTCACTTGACATTTTCCAGTATGTAAATCATAATATAGACATTGGATTACAATACATGGACACTATCGGCTAATATTCTGGAACTGATGGGTGTCTGCAGCGACAAATTTTAATTTTTTGCAGCTTTTGCGGAGGGATGATGGAATGTACCTGATTTTGCTTATATTGTGGTTTATATTCAGCGGCAAGGTGACACTGGAGATTTTCCTGTTTGGTCTGGTAATCTGCGGTTGGCTGTACTGGTTTATGACCAAACATATGGATTACAGCATTCAGAATGACTTGAAGCTGATTGCCAAAATCCCTCGTTTCATCAAATATGGAATCATTCTGGTTTGGGAAGTGATTAAGTCCAATCTGGCTGTTATCCGCATCATTCTTTCTCCCGGGCTGGAAGCAGATCCGACGTTTTACACCTTCGAAACAGATTTGAAAACAGAAGTGGCACGGGTTACACTGGCAAACTGCATTACACTGACGCCGGGTACCTATACAGTTGCACTGGAGGATAACAAATATACCATTCATGCTTTGGACAAATCCTTTACAGAAGGCATCGAAGAATCGGTATTTGTCAAGCAGCTGAGAAAGTTGGAGGAGTAAGCCATGAGTGTACTATTGGACAGAATTATGGAAGGCAGCATGGTGCTGCTGATCATCGGTATTTTTCTTGCCTTTGCAAGAGCGGTACGGGGGCCTAGATTTACAGACCGTATCGTTGCCATCAATATGATCGGCACCATGACAACAGCAATCATTTGTATTTTATCGGCATATCTGAAAGAATCCATGTTGGTGGATGTGGCATTGGTTTATACACTGCTGAGCTTCTTGGCAGTGGTCATCATCTGCCATGTGGTTACACTGCACCACAAGGGTCGCGAATTGTATCTGAAACGGAAAGAACAGGAGGCGGAAAAGCAATGAGAGAGATCATAGCGGGTATTTTCATTTGCATGGGCACCATTGTATTTGCCCTGTCACTGCTGGGGATCTACCGCCTGAAATATGTGATGAACCGTATGCATGCGGCAGCAATGGGTGACACCATGGGGCTGGGATTGGTAGTCATCGGGCTTATCATTTTAGGCCATGATGTGTTCCACATTGCAAAATATATTCTGGTGATCCTGTTTTTCTGGATGTCCAGTCCCATCGCTTCTCATATGATTGGGAAGGTGGAAATGCTGACGAATAAGGACTACGACGAAAGGGTGCATGGCAAATGAGTATGGAAGTCAGTACAATCATACAAATGATGCTGGTGGTATTTTTGATTGCCAGTGCCATTGGGGTATCGGTTACAAGAAATTTGTTTATTGCGGTAATTGTCTTTATGGGGTATAGCTCCATTATGGCAATTATCTGGGTATTTTTACAGTCGCCTGACCTTGCCATTACAGAAGCGGCCGTTGGTGCAGGCGTAGACAGCGTATTGTTCTTCCTCACGCTGAAAAAAGTACATGCGCTGAAAGGTACAAGAGAGGGTTAATATGAAAGAAGAAAAATCGTTCTGGCGAAAACTGAATGCCTGGATCAACGGAGAGGAAGCCCTGATTCATGCCGATGAATACATCGCCAGAAGAGAACAGCCGAAAAAACGGCAATGGCTGAAACGTCCCAACATACAGGAAATTAAGTCCAATAAAGGGCTGTACTGGTTTTTGTGTGTATTGATCTCCATTGTGTTCATCACCATCATGCTGCTGGTGGTATCCAATCTGCCAACATTTGGCGACCCCATGGACCCTGCCAACAATGAGGTCATGGAACGCTATCTGGAAAAAGGCATTGAAGAAACAGGTGCTATCAACTTTGTAGCAGGTATGATTCTGGATTATCGTGCATTCGATACCTTTGGGGAATCTAACGTATTGTTCCTGGCTGTTATCTGCGTGCTGATGCTGCTGAAACGGGATAAGAAAAACATCAGTGAAGCAGAGGATAAGGAAATTGCGGAAGACGAAATGCTGGATGCAGCAGACCACAAATCTATTTTGAAGGTCGGCGCAAAGTATCTTTCTCCGCTGATTATCCTTTACGGCATTTACGTTATCCTCAACGGGCATCTTTCTCCCGGCGGCGGCTTCTCTGGCGGTTCCATCATTGGCGCAGGCCTGATTCTGTATGCAGCTGCCAACGGCCATAAGAAAATGCAGACATTCTTTACATTCAAGACATTTACAGGCATCAGCGTTGCCTGCCTGCTGACGTACTGCGCATGCAAGAGTTATTCCTTCTTCACAGGGGCAAACCATGTGGGATACGCTATTCCCAAGGGGACACCGGGCAATATTCTCAGTGCCGGATTTATCCTGCCTCTGAATATCTGTGTTGGATTGATTGTTGCCGCTACCATGTACGGATTTTACGCACTGTTTACAAAAGGGGATATCTGATATGAGTCATTTGCTGATTAACTATTATGAAGCGGCTTCGGTAATCCTGTTTGGCATTGGATTTATGAATCTGCTTCTGCAAAATAACTTGATTAAAAAATTCATAGGTTTGAACATCATGGATACGGCAGTATACCTGTTCTTGGCAGCAAAAGGCTACATCAACGGCAGAGTCGCCCCCATTTTGTCAAACGGCATCATTGATGCGGATTATTATATCAACCCGGTTCCAGCAGGTCTGGTGCTGACAGGCATCGTCGTATCTGTCAGCATTACAGCTTTTTCTCTGGCGCTGGTACAACGGCTGTATAAACATTACGGCACACTGAATATGGACGAAATCATGCGGTTGTCCAGAGAAAGGGAGGGTGAATGATGGAGCATGTGAATTGGATACATAACATTCCCTTCTTCAGCATTTTTCTGGCAATGTTCTGCGGCATCATCACACCGCTGATTAAGAACGGAAAGACTGCCCATAAGGTACATGCATTGATGGTGCTCATTGTCGCAATTATGTCGGCAATCCTGCTGGTGAATGTGACAACCACAGGGGAATCCTTCACATTCATGATGGGGCATTTTCCCGCGCCTTGGGGCAACGAACTGCGTGCAGGCCCGCTGGAAGCCATGATGGCACTGATTTTCAGCGTGGTTATGCTGCTGACAACTACAGGCGGTCAGGAATTTATTTTCCATGATGTTGTGCCTGAAAAACAGAGTTTTTACTTCATTATGCTCAATGCCCTCTTTGGTTCCATGCTGGCATTGGCGTATACAAACGATATTTTCACAGCTTATGTATTTATCGAAATTCTGACCATTGCTTCCTGTGCACTTATCATGGCAAAGGGTACCGCTCAGGCAATGGTAGGTACCACACATTATCTGGTTATCAGTTTGCTGGGTTCCGGTACCATTTTGCTGGGTATCAGTATTCTGTACAGTATCACAGGACACCTGCTGTTCCCTCAGATGAAGGAAGCCATTGTGGAACTGGTGGCAACAGGACAGTATACATTCCCTTTGCTGGTAGTAACCGGGTTTGTGTTCATCGGTCTTGCCATCAAAAGCGCGCTTTTCCCCTTCCATTCCATGCTGCCCGGCGCTTATCAGGCGGCAGTTCCCACATCCAGTGGTGTGTTGTCTGGTCTGGTGCTGAAAAGCTACATTTTCCTTGCTATTAAACTGATTTACAGCGTTTTTTCTGTAGATGTTATGTTACAGCTGAAGATCATTGACATTCTGTTTGTATTTGGTCTGGCAGGCATGGTCATGGGGTCTGTGTACGCCATGCGGGAAACTCGTATGAAACGTATGCTTGCTTATTCTTCTGTGGCGCAGATCGGGTATATCTACATGGGTATCGGCATGTCTACCAGAATTGCTATGGTTGCGGCTTGCTTCCATATCCTTGCCCATGCAGTAACAAAATCCATGCTGTTCCTTTGCTGCGGTCAGATGGTACAGGACAGCGGCGGCAAAGAGCAGATTTATTATCTGAGAGGTGCTGCACGGAGAAATCCTGTGGCAGGCATCGGCTTTACGGTAGGGGCATTGTCCATGGTCGGTGTGCCGCTGTTTGTAGGCTTTATCTCGAAGCTGTATTTCGCAACGGCGTCTGTATACGCGCCGGGGAAAATGGCGGCGGTTTTGATCGTTCTTGGTATCAGTATGATCCTGAACGCAATGTATTTCCTGCCTTCCGTTATCGCAATCTGGACACCTGTCAAAACAGAAGGAGAAGAACAGACGCGTGTTTCTGTTTCGCCGGCTTTTGGCGTTTGTATCATTTTGTTTGTGCTGATCAATATCGCGTTGGGCGTATATTATCGTCCATTTATCGAAGTCATTGAACGGGGCATCATTTTGCTGCAGTAATAACGGGAGCATGAGGGGATAGGTGATAAAAAATGAACGGAAATGCAATCCTGCTGTTTCCTTTATTGTTTCCCGTGATTGCCGGCATTGTCATCGGCTTTCAGAAACAGGAAAAACAGCGGAATTTACTGGTGTTTGCAACACTGGTCATAGAACTTGCGGCGGTGCTCTATTTGTCCATGGGAGAATATACCTTCACCTTGTGGCAGATGACAGACCGTCTTGCACTGGCATACCACACAGATGGTCTTGCCAAGCTTTTTGCCTGCATGATTTGTATCATCTGGCTGCTGGCAGGAATTTATGCCTTTGAATACATGAAACATGAACAGAAACCAGCACGGTTCTTCATGTTTTATACCATGTCGCTGGGAGCGCTCATGAGCCTTTGCTTCTCCGCGAACATGATGACATTATATTTATCTTATGAATACATGACACTCCTTACATTGCCTCTGGTTATCCATACAGGAACACCGGAAGCAGTACGGGCTGGCATGAAATATCTGGGGTATTCCGTATTTGGCGCAGGTTTGGGGCTCATGGGCTTCTTCTTCCTGAACAGCTACTGTGATACCACCACATTCATGCCTGGCGGTACATTGAATCTGGAACTCTTGGCAGGCAATGAAAACGTATTGCTGGCAGTATACTTCCTGATGATGATCGGTTTTGGCTGTAAAGCGGGTATGTTCCCGCTGCATGCGTGGCTGCCCACAGCACACCCGGTGGCACCTTCGCCGGCATCTGCTGTCCTTTCCGGTATTATCACAAAAGGCGGCGTTATTGCCATCATCCGTGTGACATATTATCTGGTAGGCCCGGATTTTATCCGTGGTACATGGGTGCAGAACACACTGCTGACCCTTGCCATCATCACCGTGTTTATGGGTTCCATGCTGGCATATAAAGAAAAACTGCTGAAACGCCGTCTGGCGTACTCCACAGTCAGTCAGGTTTCTTATGTGCTCTTTGGGCTGTTCCTGCTGCATCCACTGGGATTCTTGGGTGCCCTTATGCAGGTAGTATTTCATGCGGTGGCAAAGAACATCCTGTTCCTTGGGGCAGGCGCTATCATTTATAAAACAGGTAAAACATTCGTATATGAACTGAGAGGACTGGGCAAGGAAATGCCTATTGTAATGTGGACATTTGCCATTGCTTCTCTGTCCCTTATTGGGATTCCGCCCACAGCCGGCTTTGTCAGCAAGTGGTATCTGGCACAGGGTGGCCTGCAGCCAGACTTCGGCACTTTAGGGCTTGTTGGTGTTGCAGTGCTCATGGTCAGCGCATTGCTGACGGCAGGGTATCTGCTGCCCATCGTATCGGCGGCATTTTTCCCGGGAAAAGATTTTGATTACGGCAGTCTGAAAAAGAAAGAGCCCAATTACCTGATGACGGTTCCGCTGATTCTTTTGGCATTGGCAGCGGTGGCATTCGGGGCATTCCCTCAGTGCCTGACAGACTGGATTACAAATATTAGCGGCGTCATTTTCTAAAGAAAAGGTGGGAACAATATGGGCGCATTGATTACGGTTTTACCGGTATTCTTTCCGATTCTTGCGGGAATTTGTCTGCTGCCGGTAAAATTCAAGGAAAGAAAACAACGAGAACAATGGGTTTTGACCATTGTGGTTTTGAACGCGATTTTTGCCCTGTTCGCCATCTGGAGCGGAAAGGCAGAAATGTTTACACTGTTCCATTTCAGCGATAAGCTGTCTTTGGAACTGCATATGGATGGTTTGTCTAAAGTATTTGGTACCATGGTATCAGTGCTTTGGATTCTGACCACCATTTACGGGTTTGAATATATGACCCATGAAGGACACGAAGACCGGTTTTTTGCATTCTTCACCATGACATTCGGCGTGGTGCTGGGGATTGCCTTCTCCGGCAACTTCCTGACCATGTACTTATTCTATGAATTCTTGACACTGGTTACATTGCCGCTGGTTATGCACGCCATGGACAACAAGGCAAGACACGCCGGAAAGATGTATATCCTTTACATGATGTTTGGCGCGGCTCTGGCCTTCATCGGTTTTGTATTTGTGTACTGCTATGGTACATCCATCGACTTTGTACCGGGTGGGGTACTGAATCCTATTCTGGTGGCAGGACATGAAAAAACATTGCAGCTGGTATTTATTGCGGCATTCTTCGGTTTTGGCGTCAAAGCGGCAGTTTTCCCGCTGTATCGCTGGTTGCCAAAAGCTTCCGTGGCACCGACACCTGTTACAGCGCTGCTCCATGCGGTAGCTGTCGTAAAATCCGGTATCTTTGCCATCATCCGTCTGACTTATTACAGCTTTGGCACAGATTTTCTGGTGGGTACCGTGGCGCAGAATGTGATGCTGGTGGCGGCAGCCATCACCATTGTGTTTGGTTCTACAGTTGCTCTGCGGACGCCCCATATCAAGAGAAGATTCGCGTATTCCACAGTGTCGAATCTGTCTTATATCATTTTTGGTATCGCTCTGATGACGCCTCTGGGACTGGCAGCGGCACTGATGCATATGATTTACCATGCGGTACTGAAAATCACATTGTTCTTTACAGCCGGTGCGGTGCTGTATAAGACCCATCGGGAATACCTGTATGAAGTGGAAGGCTTTGGCAGATTGATGCCTGTTACATTTGCAGCCATGACCATTACGGGCATTGGGCTGGTAGGTATTCCGCCTTTTGCGGGATTCCATAGTAAATGGGCATTGGCAACGGCGGCAGTGCAGGGCGGAAACCCGGTATCTTATCTGGGGATTCTGGCGCTGATTATTTCCGCATTGCTGACAGCTCTGTATGTCTTTTATATTGTGGTGCGGGCGTACTTCCCCAGAAATAAGGAGTACCCGGAAGGATATTATGACCATGTGCAAGACCCGAACTGGTATATGAAAGGGCCTTTGATTATACTGACCATCGCTTCTCTGGTGCTGGCATTCACACCGGGACCTTTGATGGAAGCTTTGCAGCGCGTTGTTATGCACTTGAACTAAAGGAGGGGAGAAAAAATGGGTATTAACAATTCAATTATATTGCCATTTCTGGTTTTCTTCCCTATGCTGGGCGGCATCATCGGCTATATCATTGGCAGAAAGAATAAAAACGCCAGAGATTACTGGGCAATGCTGGTAACCCTCCTGACATTCGGCGCATCTCTGCTGCTTATTGGCAAAGAAGAAGCTTTTCAGGAAGCAGGTATCTGCGGTCTGGGATTGCTCTTTGCCGGCGGCGGATTGCAAGTCATTCTGGCGGTGCTGACTGGAGCTATCTGGTTTATCACTACCATTTATTCCAAAGAATATTTCCAGCAAGACAGAAACCGCAATCGGTATTATCTGTTCATGCTGCTGACAGAAGGGGCAACCATGGGGATTTTCCTCTCTGCCGACTTCTTTACTACATTTATTTTCTTCGAAATCATGTCCTTTACTTCTTTTGTGATGGTCATGCACGACGAAACAAAAGAAGCTATCCGGGCTGCCCACACCTATTTGGCTGTGGCAGTGCTGGGGGGGTTGGTGACACTTATGGGGCTGTTCATGCTCTATCAGAAAACAGGGACTTTGCAGATGGATCTGCTGCAGCAGTTTATGGCACAGCAGACAGATAAATCTGCCTTCTATGGCATCGGTGTTCTGGTGTTCTTTGGCTTTGCGGCAAAAGCAGGGTTATTCCCTCTGCATATCTGGCTGCCCAATGCCTATACATTGGCACCTGCCCCTGCTAGTGCATTGCTGTCCTGTTTGCTGACAAAGACCGGTGTGTTCGGCATTATGATGATCACCGCGAAAATCTTTTTCAATGATGCTCCTTGGGGAAATTTCATGCTGATTCTTGGTATGATTACTATGCTCATGGGTGCAATTCTGGCACTATTCTCTATCAATCTGAAACGGACATTGGCATGTTCTTCCATGTCCCAGATTGGTTTTATGATGGTTGGTATTGCCATGCAGGGGATTTTGGGCGAACATAACGCCCTTGCGGCTTCCGGTACATTGCTCCATTTCATCAACCATTCTATGCTGAAACTGGTGCTGTTCCTGTCCGCAGGCGTGGTGTTTATGAATCTTCACGAACTGGATTTGAATAAAATCAAAGGTTTTGGACGAGATAAACTGCTGCTGAAAGTGGTATTCCTTATGGCACTTTTGGGTATCGGCGGGATTCCTTTCTGGAATGGCTATGTTAGCAAAACACTGCTTCATGAAAGCATTGTGGAATACATTCATATTCTGGAAGAAGCGGGACAGTCTGTATTCTATATGAAAACAGTGGAATATCTGTTCCTGTTTGCTGGCGGTTTGACACTGGCCTACATGACAAAGATTTTCGTTGCTGTTTTTGTAGAGAAAAACAGCCATCCCTTGCCGGTACAGAAACAGGGTGCTTATTTGAATCCTGTGAATAAAGTGATTTTGGCACTGTGCGCACTGGCATTGCCTGTATGCGGTATGCTGCCGCATCTGACACAGGATCGTATTTCCGCTGTTGGTGTCACATTCCTTGGCGCTCATGCACCGGATCACGCAGTGGAATACTTTGCTTGGGTGAACCTGAAAGGTGCCGTTATTTCCCTGATTGTAGGCGCGGCTGTGTACTTCCTTTTTGTTCGTACCGTTTTGATGCGGGAAAACGAACAGGGCGAAACTGTTTATCTGGATCGTTGGCCGGCATGGCTGAATCTGGAAGAAAAGGTATATCGTCCGCTGTTGCTGGGTGTACTGCCTTTTATCGGCGGTTTCTTCGCAAGACTGGCAGGAACCTTGACAGATGGATTCATTTCCCTGCTGCGTATGGCAATCTTTAACAGTGACAACGCAAGAGTCATTCCACCGGAAGATAAGTATTTCTCTGCTTATACCGACGGGGAAACAGACAAAACCGTTTACCGGGAAGGCTTTGCACGAAGCCTGCTGATGATTGGTATCGGCCTTGCCATTGCGATGCTTTATATTTTGATTTAAACCAAAAAGATAGATGAAACGGGGATTTCTCGGGGCATCTATCTTTTTTTGCGTCATTTGACAGGAAGCCCTTTGCTATGTAAAATAAAATCAGAACAAGTCATACAAAAGGAGAAGGAACATACATGAATTGGAAAAAAACAGCAGCCCTTGTGCTGGCATCTGTATTTATACTGGGAGGCTGCTCGGAAAAACGAGAACAGGCGCAGCAAATGCTTGCCCAGGCGAAAGAAGAAAATCGCCATGAAGCTACCACTTTTGCCATGGATACCATCATGACATTTACGGTGTACCATGAGAATGGCGAACAGATTATGACCGACGCAGAACAGGAAATCCGCAGACTGGAACGCCTGCTTTCTGTGACCATGGAGGACAGCGAAATAGCGCAGCTCAATGCCAATGCAGGAAAACAAGCGGTGCCGGTTTCTGAGGATACCATGTATCTGCTGAAAACAGCGAAGGAAATGGATGAACTGACAAATGGATGTTATGATATGACCATTTCCCCTGTGGTGAAGGCATGGGGATTTACAGAGGAAGAACACCATGTGCCTACCCAGGCGGAACTGGATGCACTGATGCCTCTGGTAGATAACGACAGTGTGATACTTTCTGAAGAAGACCAGACGGCATATCTGGCAAAAGAAGGTATGGCAGTAGATTTGGGCGGTATTGCCAAAGGGTATACTTCTGATGCAGTTACAAAACTTATGAAAGAAGAAGGCGTGGAATCTGCATTGATCTGGCTGGGCGGCAATATTTCCGCCATCGGAAATAAGCCCGACGGAAATCCTTGGAAAATAGCCGTGGAAAACCCCTTAAATACAGAGGATTATGTAGGTTTGGTGGAAGTGTCTGACTGTTCTGTCATTACATCTGGTGGATACCAGCGGTACTTTGATCAGGACGGCAAACGGTACCATCACATCATCGACCCTGCTACAGGATATCCTTCCGACAGCGGCCTGCTTTCTGTAACCATCATTTCGGAAAACGGCACCAAAGCCGACGCTCTTTCTACAGCCCTCTTTGTTATGGGCTATGACCGTGCGGTGGAATTATGGCGGCAGAGTGATGATTTTGAAGCGATTTTTGTAACGGAGGATGGAAAAGTCATTGCCACAGAAGGGATTGCGGATCAGTTCACTTTTGAAGGGAAAGACAATGATTTTACATATGAAACGGTGACAAGATAAAGAAAGGCGGGTATGTTATGAAAAAGTTGGCGACATTTTTGAATGATTATGTGCTGGAATGCGACTGGAAAGACATGGCACTGATCAAAACCTGTGTTTGCGCTTTTGGGGTGATGCTGGGTCTGACAATCAAAAAAGAACGGAAAAAACCCATTATGATTCTTAGTTCTTTGATTTTTCTGGTAACAGCATGCTTGACAGCGGTGCGGTTTGTATTAGAACTGTCTGAGGATGATTTTGAAGAAGATTTCGAAGATGAACACCAAGATGATGAAGAAGGCTTTGTGATGCGGATTGTAGCAGAAGACGAATAAAAATAAAAAGACCGAATCTGAAGAAAAAAGATTCGGTCTTTTTTTGTCAAAGGCGTTTTTTCAGTATGCGTTTTTCCAGCAGATTGATGGCTTCGTAAAGAAGTGCTGCCAGAATGGAGAGAATGACAACACTCATGAGAACCCAGGAAAGTTTGAAAACTTGGCTTCCATAGATAATGAGAAAGCCAAGACCTGCCTGTGCCACCAGAAATTCCCCGACGATAACACCCACAAAGGAAAGGCCGACATTGATCTTCAAAGCGTTGACCATACAGGGGATATTGGCAGGGAACACGACTTTTTTCAGAATTTGCCATTTTCCGCCGCCAAAAATGCGGATGAGTTTGATTTTTTCTTCGTCGGTCTGCAAAAATCCGTTGAGGACAGTCATGATGGTGACAATGACAGATGTGAGCAGTGCCACAACGATGATGGAAGTTTTGCCGTTGCCAAGCCAGACAATGATTATGGGGGCAAGAGCTGTTTTGGGCAAGGCATTGAGAACTACCAGATAGGGTTCTGCCACATCGGAAATCATCCGGTTCCACCAGAGCAGTATAGCAGTCAGTGTACCAAGGATGGTGCCCAGTACAAAGCCAGCAACGGTTTCTGCCAATGTAACACCGATGTGTTTCCAAAGCATACCGTTTTCCGCCATTTCTACAGCGGTCGCCCAGATTTCTGTGGGCTGGCTGAACAAAAAGGCATCTCCCCAGCCTTTTCGAGCAGCCACTTCCCACAAGAGGAAAAAGCCAACCAACAGCAAAATCTGTATGGTGTAGATGGTATAACGCCGCAGTTTCAGACGACGCAGAAAGGCAGCCTGCTGGGCAGAAACGGGAGGTCGTTTGATTTCACGCCACATGGACATCCAGCTCCTTCCAGATTTGATTGAAATATTCTCGAAATTCCGGGGCTTCCCGGGCTTTCATGGGGGTGCGGTTTTCCACGGAAAGGGAAATGGTGTGGATTTTTTTCAGCCGTGCAGGACGACCGGATAACACGATGACACGGTCGGAAAGGCTGATGGCTTCGGAAATGTCGTGGCTTACCAGAAGGGCTGTTTTTCCTTCCTTGCGGATGATGGTACCGATTTCGTCTGCCACAGACAGTCGGGTCTGATAGTCCAATGCGGAAAAAGGCTCATCCAGCAGCAGAATATCCGGGCGGACGGCAAGGGTACGAATCAAGGCAGCCCGTTGACGCATACCGCCGGAAAGTTCAGAAGGAAAACGGTCTTTGAAATCGCCTAAGCCGTATTGATCCAGCATATGGTCTACAAAAGCGATGTTTTCCGGCGTCAGTTTGCCTTGCAGCTCCAATCCCAATTGGGCATTGCGGCGAATGGTGCGCCATTCCAGCAGATGGTCTTTTTGCAGCATATAGCCAATGTTGCCGTTGACGGAAAGACTGCCGGATGAAGGGGGAATCAGTCCCGCCAGCATGGATAATATGGAGGATTTACCGCAGCCGCTGGGGCCAACAATGGTGACAAATTCCCCTTCTTCCACGGAAAAAGACAGATGGGAAACGGCCTTCGTTTCGCCGCTGAGACTGTGATAACTGAGGGTGACGTCATGCAGAGAAAGCATGGGGCGCAATGGGAAGACCTCCTTTGCAAATTATATGTTTATACTATGGAGGCAGGGACAAAAGGTGCCTTTCCTACTGCAAAAAACTATGGTATACTTTTGAAAAAATGAAAGAAGGGATTTTATGTCACAGGAAATCAAACCAGCATTGGTTGTCATTGATATGGAAGAAGGATTTTTGAATGAAAACTCTCCGCTTTACATCAAACAGGCGGCAGATACGGTGCCTGCACTGGCAAAGGTCATTACAGAAGCAAGAAACAGAAAGATTCCTGTTTTCTTTGTGAACCGCATTTACCGGAAAGACGGCAGCGATGTGGAAGCATGCCGTTATGACAATTGGCTGGCAGGGGGACGCTGTCTGGCACCGAACAGCACAGGGGACTGTTCCATTGAGGTGCCGGAAGCCTTTACACCGCAGGCGGGGGATTATACCATCATCAAACCAAGATTTTCCGCCTTTTTCCAGACAGAACTGGATCTGATTTTGCGCAGACTGCGGGTGGATACGGTGATTCTGACAGGGACTACTACACCAAACTGTATCCGTGCAACCTGCTATGATGGGTTATCTTTGGACTACAATGTGGCAATCATTGAGGATTGCTGTTCTTCCAGAAGTGAAGCCGTACAGAAAGCCAATATGGAGGATATGGCATTCATCGGCGCAACGATATTGGATGCGGAAACCTTCCTGAAAGAAGGCGTTGTCATGAAAAACGTGGTACAGGAAGTAAGAGATCGGGTGGAAGCGGACGAAACAGCACCGGAATAAAAAACAGGGGTAAAATGGGGGCGCTGAAAGGAGTTTTATATGAAAAAGAAAGGCATTTTTCTGCTGGCAGGCGTCCTCGTTATTGGCATGCTGGCTTCTGCATTGCAGACCCATTTGAAAGTACAGACATATCAGCTGGAATCTTCAAAAATTACATCTCCAGTCCGTCTGGCAGTGATTACAGACCTGCACAGCACCATTTACGGTGAGAATCAGGAGAAACTGGTGGCGTTGTTGGAGGCGCAGGAACCTGATGCGGTACTGCTGTCAGGAGATATAGCCGACGATGAAGTGCCCCATGACGGCACGAAGCAATTGCTGGATGTCATTGGAGATACATATCCTTGTTTCTATGTTTCCGGCAATCATGAGCATTGGTCGGGAGAGTATGAGGAAATTGCAGAAATGATTGCTTCCTACGGCGTTACCGTATTGGAAGGGGAAACGGCGGAGCTGGATGTGAACGGTAACGCAATCCAGATTGCCGGCGTCAATGACCCAGATAAGTTTTCTGATTTTTCAGAATGGGAAAGTCAATTGGAGCAGGTGAAAGCAGAAAGAAATGGCGATGATTTTACCATCCTTCTTTCTCATCGCCCGGAACTGGTACAGTGGTATGGAGAAAGCGGATTTGATCTGGTGGCGGCAGGCCATGCCCATGGGGGACAGATACGGGTACCACTTATTTTGAATGGATTATTTGCGCCAAATCAGGGATGGTTCCCAGAGTATGCCGGCGGCATGTATCCGCTGGGGGAAACCACCATGGTGGTGAGCCGAGGACTTTGCAAAAATAGTCTGCCTCGTATCTGGAATCCGCCGGAAGTGGTCATGGTGGAACTGGTGCCGGATGAAGTCTGAAAAGAGATTAAAACAACAAAGGGCATTTTCATAAGAAAACAAAAAAGCTGAAATCCTTATCATAACAGAGGATTTCAGCTTTCTTATTTTTACAGAGATTTTATTCTGATGAATGATGCAGAATTATTTTGCCCAGTCGTTCACAACAAGCGCAATCAGTTCCACATCTTCGTCTGTATTGTTTTCCATGGCATGCCACTGGCCTACTTCGATAAGACAAACATCGCCGGGGCGTACAGTTGTTTTGGAGCCGTCATTGTCTACGAATGTGCCTTCGCCTTTGATGATGGCATAAGGTTCTGTGTTGCCTACATGCTGATGCCAGCCGATGGAGCTGTGGGGTTTCATAACCAGTCTTGCGTACATTTTACCATGACCCATCAGTTCTTCTTCTGTGAGAAAATGGTGGATTTCGATGATGCCTTTGCCATCTCTGAGTCCTTCTTTGATTACAACATTCTCTTTTCTTACCATGGTTTAATTCTCCTTTCTTATTTGAAACGTTGCGGCACTTTTGACACCTGAAAGGTCAAAAAGCGGTGTGTATTCCGATGTGGCCGCAGAGCGTTTTTGCACAAATCCGTTGGTTAAGCCGATTTCCAGAAAATATTCCGTGACTTTTTCATATTCAAACGTAGTCAGTCTGCGGGAAAGATTCCGAAATTCTGTGGCGTGGTACATGGGGGTGTACTGGTTCAGCAGGGACACATAAGCGTCTTTTCCCAGATTTTCACGTATCCAGTCCAAAACCCGAAAACTGTCTTTGTAATGTCCGGGGAGAACAAGATGCCGCAGAATCAGACCTTTTTTCATGATGCCATTTTCATCAAAAACATCGGCTTTTGCCTGTCTGCGCATTTCCAAAATGGCCGCCGCTGTGGTTTCGGCGTAATGGGGCGCCTTGGAATACTGCACAGCAAGGGTATCGTCCCAGTATTTGAAGTCCGGCAGATACACATCCACCAGTCCATCCAGCATCCGCAAGCCATCCAGACTTTCATAGCCGTTGGAGTTATAGACCACAGGAATGGAAAGCCCCTGTGCTTTTGCATTCTCCAGCGCTTCCGCAATCTGCGGAATAAAGTGGGAAGCAGATACCAAATTGATGTTATGAAGTCCCCGGCTCTGTTGCTCCAGAAAGATTTCCGTCAGCCGCCCTATGGATATTTCTGCACCGAAATTCTCCTGACTGATGTCGTGGTTTTGACAAAAAACACAGCGTAGATTGCAGTGAGAGAAAAAGACAGTGCCGGAACCCCTTGTACCGCTGATGGGCGGTTCTTCCCATTGGTGGGCAGAAACCAGTGCTACTTTTGGCAGAGTGCCTGCGCCGCAAAAACCGACTTTCCCGGATAAACGGTCAGCACCGCAGTTTCTGGGACAAACGGTGCAGTGCTGCAAAGCCTGTTGTGTGCTCAGATTCATGTATTTTGGCTCCTTTCCGGTGGTTTTGTCATGTGAAACCGCCAGAGGGAGGCTGCACAAACCGACAGGCTTATTTTACCATGAATCACAGCAGTTTCCTATAGAAAAATGTCAATTGCCATGTTAAAATGCAGAAGAAAAGAGAATTGGGACAAAACAAAGGGGGAAGCGGCATGGAAACATACAAAACCGTTTTGAAAGAAGTACGGGTCAGAGATGAAGTATATTGCGATTGCTGCGGCAGAAAGATTGATACAGAAGGGGAAGATTATCTCCATCTGGAAAAACAGTGGGGCTATTTTTCTCAAAAAGACGGGGAAAATCATATGCTGGATATTTGCGAAGGATGTTATGATAAATGGCGCAGCAGTTTTGCAGGAGGAAAATAAAATTTTGGCAGGGGATAGCCCCTGCTTTTTCTTTGGAGAAAAAGATGTGTCAAGAGGCGTTTTTTGCAGAAAAATGGTAGCTTTTGTAAAAATGTTCTTTCTGTAAAGAACTTTGTTTTTCTTTGAGATTTGGGCGTTTTTTCTTTTCTTTCCACGGAAAAAATGGTATAATTCCTATGAAAAAGGTTTGGTTCCATTCGAAACTTTTTCGATCAAATAAAAAGAGAGGGAATCATCATGAAATATCTGATTGATACTCATACCCATACCATTGCCAGCGGACATGCTTACAGCACGCTGGACGAAAATGTCCTTTGTGCGGCACGGAAGGGGCTGGAGGCCATTGCCATTACAGACCATGCGCCTATGATGGCACATACCACATGCCATGCATACTTTGCCAATCTTCATGTAGTGCCCAAAGAACTTCATGGCGTGCGTGTGCTGCGGGGCATTGAACTGAATATCATGGACTTTGACGGTACAGTGGATATGGACGAGAAAGTCCTTTCCCGTCTGGATATTGCCATTGCCAGCCTGCATACACCTTGTCTGGCACCGGGTACCAAAGAGGAAAACACTAGAGCCTGCCTGAAGGTCATGGAAAATCCTTTGGTGGATATTCTAGGACATCCGGGAGACCCTCGTTATCCGCTGGATTATGAACTTTTGGTGGAAAAAGCCAAAGAAACAGGTACCATTTTGGAAATCAACAACACTTCTCTCATTCCCGGCGGTTTTCGGGATGGCAGCGCGGAAAACATAGAGTATATGCTGCGCCTTTGCAAAGAAGCGAAACTGCCTGTTGTGGTTGGCAGTGACGCCCACTTTTATACCAGCATCGGCGAATTTGACCATGCGGTAGCATTGATGAAGAAAGTGGATTTCCCCAAAAGTCTGGTGCTGAATGCCAGCGTGGATGGGCTCATCAGCGCTTTAAAGCGCAACAAATAATTTGAGCAGAACGCCAAAAAAATCTTTACTTTAACACTTTAGTATGCTAATATGTAATAAGATATTGAGAGCAAAGGTGGCGTTCGGTTATGAACAAAAAAATCAAAAGTGAATTAGTGGACAGGCTTTTTCAGTGTATCCTCAGCATGGAAACCGTGGAAGAATGTTACCAGCTTTTCGAGGATTTATGCACCGTCAATGAAATACAGGCAATTGCCCAGCGTATGGAAGTAGCGGTTATGCTGAACGCAAAAAAGACTTATGTGGAAATTGCGGACAAGACAGGGGCTTCTACAGCTACCATCAGCCGCGTGAACCGCTGCCTGCATTATGGCACAGACGGCTATAAACTTGCGATCAGCAGAGTATATGGCGATGGTGACCAGACGGAAGAAACGGAAGAAGCAGAACAGTAACCCATAGATGAGCTTAGGAAGGGAGTTGGCACTTTCTCAGGTGTCCGCTTCCTTTTCTTTGCCAAAAAGACAGAACAGGAGTAAAAACATGATTGGATTTGAACAGTTGAACAATATGCAGCAAAAGGCCGTTATGCAGACAGAAGGCCCCGTTCTGGTGCTGGCAGGTGCCGGCAGCGGTAAGACAGGTGCACTGACAGTTCGTATCGCCCATTTGCTGGAAACAGGCGTAAAACCCTGGAATATCCTTGCAATCACTTTCACCAACAAAGCAGCCAAGGAAATGCGGGAACGTGTGGATAAACTGGTTGGACAGGGTGCAGAAGATATCTGGATCAGCACATTCCATTCTACCTGTGTGCGTATCCTGCGCCGGGAAATCAGCAATCTGGATTATGACGGTCAGTTCTCCATTTATGACGCTGACGATCAGGAAAAAGTCATGAAGGAAGTATTCAAACGCCTGAATATGAGCCCCATCGATAAGAGCTTTTCCGTTCGTGCTGCCATTTCTCAGATTAGCAAACAGAAAGAAGAAATGGTCAGCTGGGAGGATTACGCAAAGACCGTAGATCCTTTTGACATCAAAGGCAAACGTCTGGCAAAGGTATATCAGCTTTATCAGCAGCTGCTGAAAGAAAGCAACGCTCTGGACTTTGATGATCTGATCTATAAAACAGTATTGTTGTTCCGTACCCATCCAGAAGTGCTGGATAAATATCAGGAACGTTTCCGCTACATCATGGTAGACGAATATCAGGATACTAACACATCCCAGTATGAACTGGTGCATATGCTGGCAGCAAAGTACCAGAACCTGTGCGTGGTAGGGGATGATGACCAGAGTATTTATGGCTGGAGAGGTGCTAACATCCGCAATATTCTGGACTTTGAAAAAGACTTCCCCAACACAACTGTCATCAAACTGGAACAGAACTATCGTTCTACCAAGAAAATTCTGGATGCGGCAAACGCAGTCATCCATAACAATGTGACCAGAAAAGAAAAATCTCTGTGGACAGAAAATGACAGCGGCAGCATCATTCACATTTATAAAGCAGATAATGAATACGACGAAGCACGTTATGTGGCAGAACAGATTGAACAGCTTCACAAAGAAGGCAAGAGCTTGAATAACTTTGCGGTATTGTACCGTGCCAATGCACAGTCCCGTACTGTGGAAGACCAGCTGGTAAAAAGAGGCATCCCTTATCGTCTGTTTGGCGGTGTGCGCTTCTATGAAAGAAAAGAAATCAGAGATATTCTGTCTTATTTGAAAGTGCTGGCAAACCCTGCGGATACCATTGCTCTGCGGAGAATCATCAATGTGCCTAAACGCGGTATTGGGGATACTTCTCTGGAAAAAGTGGTAACCTATGCCCAGAACCACGGCATGGGACTTTATGAAGCGCTGGCGCATCTGGATGATATGCCGGAACTGAAAACAAGAGTGAAGAAATTCAAAGAATTCTATGAGCTCTTTGAAAGCCTGCGTCGTGACTATGAAGGCATGACAGCGGCAGAACTCATTGATGCCGTTGTAAAACGCAGCGGCTACTTGCAGCAGCTTCTGACAGAAGGCACTGACGAGGCACTGGTAAGAATCGAAAACATCGACGAATTTGTCAATAAGGCGACAGAATATGATAAACAGAATCCCGAAGCAGGTCTGGAAGGCTTCCTGGAAGAAGTGGCTCTGGTGGCTGACATTGACGGATACAATGAAGGGGACGAAAGTGTGGTACTTATGACACTGCATAGCGCAAAAGGTCTGGAATTCCCTTATGTATTCATCATCGGTATGGAAGAAGGCATTTTCCCCGGCTACCGTGCGGTGATGTTCGGCGGTGAAAAAGAAATTGAGGAAGAACGCCGTCTGTGCTATGTAGGTATCACCCGTGCAAAAGAAGTGCTTTACATGACCCACGCAAAAAGCCGTATGCAGCATGGTCTGACACAGTACAATCCACCTTCCCGTTTCCTGAAAGAAATCCCTCAGGATCTGGTGGATATGCCTACCCGTCAGATGTCCGATATGGCGAAGAAATACGCTATGCGGGAAAGCATGAAAGTAAGCCCTGTGACACCTACACGCAGCAAGGTAAATCCCTATGCACAGCCTATCAAGAGAGAAATGCCTGCGCCTAAGGACTTTAAGCTGGATTACGAAGTAGGGGATAAAGTTCGTGCACCCAAGTACGGCATTGGCGTTGTCAAATCCATTCAGGGCGGCGGCGCAGATTTTGAAGTAGAGGTATCCTTCGGCGAAAAAGGAACCAAGAAATTTATGGCAAAACTTTCCAAGCTGATCAAAGTCAGCGAATAATCTTTGGGAGCGATGCGGAATATGAAGAGAATGAAAAACGTACAGAAAACAGTTAGAAGCGATGGAAAAAAGGTGCTTTTTAAAAAGAAAAGACAGGAAATACGAAAATTAATCTCTAACTTGAATAAAGCATCAAAAGCATATTATCAACATGATACGGAAGTCATCTCTGACAATAAATATGATACATTATATGATAAATTAGAGGAACTGGAAAAAGAAACTAATCGTTTTCCAGCAAACAGCCCTACACAGAATGTGGGCTATACGGTTTTGAGCAATCTGCAGAAAATCCGTCACGAAAGCCCTATTTTGTCACTGGATAAAACAAAAGACCCCTTGAAGCTCCAAAGCTTCTTGGGGGACAAAAAAGGTATTTTGTCTTGGAAGCTGGATGGCTTGACCATTGTACTGAAATACAGCGGCGGAGAACTGGTACAGGCAATCACCAGAGGTAATGGGGAAATCGGCGAAGATGTGACCCATAATGCCCGTGTGTTTGCCAATCTGCCGTTGAAGATTGCTTTTGACGGAGAATTGGTGCTTCGTGGCGAAGGGGTTATTTCTTATTCAGAGTTCCAGCGAATCAATGAGGAACTTGGCGAAGGGGACGCTTATAAAAACCCCAGAAACCTTTGCAGCGGAACCGTAAGACAGCTGAACAGCGAAATTGCTGCAAAGAGAAATGTACAGTTTTTTGCCTTTACGCTGGTAAGTGCGGAAGGAAAAGAACTTTCCGACAGCAAAACAGAAAACATGCAGTGGCTGGCTTCTTTGGGCTTTACGGTGGTGGAATCCAAAGTGGTCACAGGCGATACGATTCTGGATGCGGTGGAATATTTCCGGGAACATATCGAAGGCAATGACATTGCATCTGATGGGCTGGTGCTGACATTCGACAGCATTTTTTACAGCCAGAGTTTGGGACGGACAGCTAAATTCCCGAAGGACTCCATTGCCTTCAAATGGGCAGATGAAATGGCGGAAACCACTTTGCGGGAAATTGAATGGAATACTTCCCGTACAGGGCTTATGAATCCCATTGCGGTCTTTGACCCTGTGGAACTGGAAGGCTCTACGGTGAGCCGCGCCAGTGTACACAACGTCAGCATTCTGGAAGAACTGGCACTGGGCATTGGGGATACCATTAAGGTTTATAAGGCGAATATGATTATCCCCCAGATTGCGGAGAACCTGACACGTTCCGCTTCTGCGGAAATCCCTGCTCATTGCTTCGTTTGCGGCGGTGAAACGGAAGTACGCAGTTTGCGGGATGGGAAAGCGTTGTACTGTACCAATCCTAGCTGTCAGGCGCAGCGTGTCCAGACATTGAGCCACTTTGTTTCCAGAGATGCCATGAATATGGAAGGGCTTTCCGAAGAAACATTGAAAAAATTTCTGGAAAAAGGTTTTATCAATCAGTATCCAGATTTGTTCCGGTTGGAAGAACACAAAGATGCCATTTTGGAAATGGATGGTTTTGGTGAAAAGTCTTATACCAATCTCATTGCTTCTGTGGAAAAAGCAAAGGATGTGTATCTGGCAAACTTCATTTATGCCCTTGGTATCAACCATGTAGGTCTGCGGAACGCGAAATTGCTCTGCAAGGCGTTTGACAACGATTTGGAAAAAATCAAGGCGGCGGAAACGGAAGAACTGGCAGCCATTGAAGGCTTTGGGGAAATCATTGCCCATAGCATCCATCAGTATTTCCATGATGAACAGCATCTGGCGTTGCTGGCAGATGCTTTGCCTTATCTGCGTTTCCGCGTGGAAGAAGTGCAGGATACTTCCCAGTCACCACTCAACGGTTTGACATTTGTGGTGACAGGGGATCTGGAGCAGTTTGCAAATCGGAAGGAACTGGCTGCCTATATTGAAGCCAATGGTGGCAAGGTGACGGGCAGTGTCACAAAGAAAACAAATTTCCTGATTAATAATGACGTTCATTCCACATCTTCCAAAAATAAAAAGGCTCAGGAGCTGGGGATTCCGATTTTGGATGAAAACGCTTTTGTGGAACGATTCGGAAAAAAAGAAGAATAAATATGCAAATCGATTCATTTTTTTAAATAAAAATGAATCGATTTTTTATGAATTAAAACAAATTATTTGCAGAAAAACTATTTCGTCCATGATGCACGAAGGATAGTGTGACTTCTTGCATTCCTTTTCCAAAAATACAAAAAAATAGCATATTTTCACATTTTTTTTCTGTATTTTTCTTGATCTTTTGTTATAATAAAGATATAGAAAGGCGGGAGAGGTTACTATGAACTTAAACCAGCTGTATTATTTCAAGACTTTGGCAGAATTAGAGCATTATACAAAAGCTGCCGAAAAGCTGAATATTTCACAGCCTACCCTAAGTCATTCCATCGCTGCGATGGAAAAAGAATTGGGTGCCTTCCTTTTTGAAAAACAGGGACGAAATGTGGTACTGACAAAATACGGCAGAATTTACATGTTTTATGTGGAAAATGCCCTGACACAGCTGGAACTGGGGAAAAACCAGATCGAGCGGTTGGTGGCAGAAGGCGGCGGTCATGTGGGCTTGGCTTATATGACATCCGTTGGGACCAACTTTGTGCCGGAAATCATTGCAGGCTTTCTGGATGATCCCCAGAATAAAAACATTTCTTTCTCCTGTTATGAAGGCAATACCAAAACATTACTTTACAACCTGAAGCGGGAAAAATATGATTTGATTTTCTGCTCCATGGTGGAAAATGAGAGTGATGTGGAATTTATTCCTGTGTATGAACAGGGTCTGGTGGTCATTGTGCCGGAAAATCATCCTCTGGCAGAAAAAGAAAAAGTGACCATTCAGGATATTTGTCCATATCCCCTCATCTGCTATACAAAAGAAAGTGGGATGCGTCGTATCATTGATGATTTGTTTGTCAAAGCGCAGATCATGCCCAACATCCTCTGCCAGTTTGAAGATGTCAACTCCATGGCAGGGCTGGTGGCAGCAAACCAAGGCATCGCAATCATTACAGATAATCCATCCATACAGAATTATAAAGTCACAAAACTAGAATTTGATACGCCTTATTCCAAACGAATGGTATATATGGCTTATGTGCTCAATCGATATCTGCCTCCGGCAGTGGAAAAATTCAAAGAATATATCATTCAGCGTACAAAAGAAAAGTGAACATGAAAAAACGGCTGAGGTTTTTCCTCAGCCGTTTTTTTTTATGGAATAATCAAATCTGTGGATTTGCTGTTTTGATGGCCCGCAGTACAGCCTGCTCTGTGACTTTTGCAGCCAGAATCCCCACAACGTCAACGGGAGCGGTGGGCAGTTCCACTTCTTCTGTGGACATGCAAAACAGAGTGTCGCCATCCAGTGTGGTGTGGATAGGACGAATGCACCGTGCCAGTCCATCATGTGCCATGCCAGCAACTTTTGCAGCCTGGGCTTTTGTCAGTTTCACATTGGTGGCAATGATGCCTATGGTGGTATTTCTGCCGCCAAAGGAAAGAGAAGATGCGGCTTTGATGACGCCTTCTTCCGTATTGGCAAAGGTGCCATCAGGATTTTTGGTACCAGCAATGATTTTGCCGTTTTCCCATACATCCCCAAAAGCGTTCACAGCAATAAGGGCAGCGACGGTGATGCCATTTTCTGTGGTTTCTGCCCAAGAACCGATGCCGCTGTTGCAGCAGTGTTCCATACCATTCAGTTTTCCCACCGTTGCGCCGCAGCCTGCGCCGTAATCGCCTTCCATCAGGATTTCGTCGGAAGCGGCTTCACAGGCAGCTCTGCCCATGGCTTTATCAGGGCGTACAAAAGCATCCCCATAACCCAAGTCAAAAAGAACAGCAGAGGGAACGATGGGAACCTTTGTGACACCTACATCAAAGCCGATGCCTTTTTCTTCCAGATAGTCCATGACGCCGCTGGCAGCCTCCAGACCGAAAGCAGAACCGCCGGAAAGGACAACAGCCTGTACTCTTTCCATGGCATTGATGGGGTTCAGCAGGTCTGTTTCTCTTGTACCGGGAGCAGCACCGCGGACATCTACGCCGCAGACAGCGCCGTTTTCCGCAATGACAACGGTAACGCCTGTTTTTGCTTCTGTATTTTGTGCCTGACCGACTTTCAAGCCTTTGATATCTAAAATATTATGCTTCATATTTACCTCCTGAAGGTGCGTTTTCTTTTATATTAACTGCATCAAAAGCCCTTGTAAATATGGAAAAGCACCAAAGAATCTTGACCGCCATAGAATGACATTATCTTGGTATGCGCGGGAGGAGAAGCAATGGGATATTATCGGGTGACGGGCGGCGGAACCATTGGTGGGGAATACACAGTCAGAGGCAGTAAAAATGCAGTGCTGCCCATTCTGGCGGCCTCCATTTTAGCTGGAGATGAAGTGGTGTTGGAAAATGTGCCCCACATTACGGATGTGTTTGTTTCTCTGGAGATTTTGGAGGAACTGGGCTGCAAAACCAAACTGGAAGGAAGAACACTGACCATTGACAGTCGGAACATTGAGAAAACGGAGATCAGTGAGGAAATGGTGGGGAAGATGCGTTCTTCCATACTGTATCTGGGGGCGCTGTTGGGGCGGATGAAAAAAGTATCTCTGGGACATCCTGGCGGATGTGTTATCGGTCGGCGTCCCATAGATTTGCATCTGCGGGCTTTTGAGAAAATGGGGGTACGGATTCGAGAGGAAAACGAAATTTTCCATTGCGAGGCACCTTTGCTTTTGGGGTATCACATTTATCTGGAATATCCTAGCGTAGGGGCTACGGAAAATATCCTGCTCCTTTCTGTGAAAGCAGAGGGTACCACAGTTATCCACAATGCGGCACGGGAACCGGAAATTGTGGCATTGGCTCGTTTTCTGCGGGCGTGTGGTGCGGAAATCTATGGAGAAGGGACGCCTACTATTATGGTGGAAGGCGTACGGAAACTTCACGGAGCGGTGTTTGAAGTGCCTTTTGACCGTATCGAAGCAGGGACGTTTCTTTGTGCCGCGGCCATGACGGGTGGAAAGCTGTATCTCCATGGAGCGGAAAAGCAGTATATGGAGCAGACACTGGAAGTGCTGGAAAAGGCTGGCTGTGGGCTGCGGTACGAGGAAGATGCAGTCTATTTGCAGGCACCTACGCGGCTTTTGTCGGACTTTACACTGGCAACAGGGCCGTATCCCGCTTTCCCCACGGATATGCAGCCAATGGTCATGAGTCTATTGACATTGGCAAAAGGAACCTGTATGATGAGTGAAACAGTGTTTGAAGCACGGTTTCGCCATGTGGCAGAATTATGCCGTATGGGAGCGAATATACAGGTGCACGGTCGAAATGCGGCAGTTTTTGGCGTGGAAAAACTTCATGGTGCAAAGGTGAAGGCGACGGATTTGCGCAGCGGCGCAGCCCTTTTGCTGGCGGCTTTAGCGGCGGAAGGAGAAACCATCGTCGAAGGCAGCGCTTTTGTGGAACGGGGTTATGAAAAACTGGAAGACGCGCTGACATTTCTGGGCGGACGGGTGCAGCTGGTATCTTAAAAGGTGATTACATGAGAAAAAAAAGAAAAAAACAGATGGAAGACATTGATTTGATGGAGGAACTGGAATATTACCAGCCACGGAGAAAACGGCTGGAAATTCCGCAGAAATACGTCATTGTGGCAGTGTTGATACTGCTGGCAGGGGCAGCGTTTCTGTTTTCTCCTTTTTTTGCTGTCAAAAATATCCGGGTGGAAAATTCCGAGCGCTTTGCCACATCAGATCTTTGCGAAAGAATCGGTCTGAATCAGGGGGATAATGCCATACTGTTCAATCGCTCCAAAGCGGAAGACATTCTGCGGCAAGACCCTTATATCAAAGATGCCAGACTGGTTTGGGAATTTCCTGATACCATGGTTATTTCTTTGACAGAACGGAAGGTAAGAGCCTATGTGCCTTATATGGGTTCTTATCTGTACATAGATGAAGAAGGACGGGTGCTGGATGTCCAGAGCGTTTATACGGAAGGTCTGCCACTGGTGAAAGGACTGGTATTTTCCGGCTTCCAGATAGGAGAAGTTTTGCAGGTGGAAAATCAGGAATCTCTGCAGGTGATGCTCCAGATTTCCCAGATGATACAGAAATATAACCTGACTGAGTTTGCAGTGGAAGTGGATGTATCTAACACATCGGATATTTATGCAACGGTTAATCAGGTGCAGGTACACTTGGGTACCATGGATAATATGGATCAGAAGATACGTACCATGGCGGCAGTTGTGGTGACCATTCCCGAGGAGGACAGAGGGACTTTGGACTTGAGTGATCTTTCCAAGCCCATTGTGTTCCAGTATTTGTTGTAAGAAGGTGACAGACGGATGAAACCAAAGGGAATCATACCCGGTATCACAGCTTTGTGTGCCATTTTGGGTATGCTGATTGGTGTGCAGTATAATACGGTGCAGTCTCAGGCGGCTACGGCGGCAGGAACCGATAACGTGCGTCTGACAGAGCTTTCTGCGGAACTGCGCAAGGAACGAGAAGAAAAAGAAGCGCTGGAAAAACAGCTGGACAAGCAGGCAGAGCTGCTGGAAACATATGAAGCAGGAGAATCAGATGGTGCGGCGCTGGAATCTTTGCAGAAAGAAAATGAGAAACTGCGGGCATTTGCGGGATTGTCAGAACAGACAGGTGCTGGTATCGTTGTGACCATGGATGATAGTGACAAAGATATGGGCGGCGATAAGAATGCTTATCTCGTTCATGCGGAAGATATTTTGAAAGTCGTCAATGAACTCTTTGGAGCGGAAGCCGTTTCCGTCAATGGGCAGCGGATTGTAGCACAAAGCGGCATCACCTGTGCCGGCAGTGTCATTACAGTCAATGGCGTACGTGTGGCGGCGCCTTTTGAAATCAAAGCCATTGGAGATGCCAGCGTGCTACAGGCGGCTCTGCGTTTCCCCGGCGGTGTTGTGGATACCCTTTCTCCTTGGGGCATTGTCATTGACATTCGTGAGGAAGCATCTGTGACCGTTCCGGCATATACCCAGTCTGCGTTGTGGAAAACAACAGAGGAAGGAGAAGATGCGTCATGAAAATCATCGTTCCTGTTATTGGATTATGCGTGGGGATTCTTCTGGGAATCAAAAGCGGCATTGTGCTGCCTTATGCTATGATGGCTTATGGCGGTGTTGGTATTCTGGCGTGTCTGGATACAGTGCTGGGCGGTGTGCGCGCGGATATGGAGCATCAGTTTCAGATGCGGATATTCGTCAGCGGCTTTTTCATCAATGGAATCGTTGCCATTGGTCTGGTTTGGCTGGGAAAACAGCTGAATATGGATTTGTCTATTGCGGCCATTGTGGTCTTCGGTTCTCGGATTTTTTACAATTTTAGTAAAATTAGAAGATTTTTGTTGAATAAAAGACAAAAAGAGGCTATGATAGGAGAAGAGTAAGAGAGGTCAAAAAAGAAAGTTAAAAATATCGAAAAAAATTATGAATTATTCTGTTTTTGTATGGTAATTCGTCTTTTTTTCATGTATAATTAAAGTTATGATTATGGAATTGGTAGGAGGGGATTTTTTTGCTCGAATTTGACATCCCAATGAGCAATATGGCACAAATAAAAGTAATCGGTGTAGGCGGCGGTGGCAACAACGCTGTTGACCGTATGATTGAAGATGGACTGGACGGCGTGGAATTCATTTCCATTAATACAGATGGACAGGCTTTGGCGAAATCCAAATCCAGCACAAAAATTCAGATTGGTGAAAAACTGACCAAAGGCCTTGGCGCCGGCGGTAACCCTGAAATCGGTGAAAAATCCGTAGATGAAACACAGGATGAAATCGCGCAGGCTCTGCGTGGTTCCGACATGGTATTCATCACAGCAGGTATGGGCGGCGGTACAGGTACCGGCGCAGCACCCAGAATCGCAGCGATCTCCAAAGAACTGGGTATCCTGACTGTAGGCGTTGTTACAAAACCCTTCAACTTTGAAGGCAAAAAGAGAATGAGCAATGCAGAAAAAGGTATCGCGGAACTGAAAAAGAACGTGGATACACTGGTTATCATTCCTAACCAGAGACTGCTGAGCATCATCGATAAAAAGACAACACTGACAGAAGCATTCCGCAAAGCTGACGAAATCCTCAGACAGGGCGTACAGGGTATTGCAGACCTGATCTCCAAACCCGGCGTTATCAATCTGGACTTTGCAGACGTTCGTACCGTTATGGCAGACAAAGGCGTTGCCCACATGGGTATTGGCCATGCTGCTGGTGAAAACAAAGCGGAAATCGCAGCAAAAATGGCAATCCAGAGCCCTCTGCTGGAAACAACAATCGAAGGTGCAAAGAGCGTCCTGATCAACTTCAGCGGCGACATGAATCTGGGTCTGATGGAAACAGAAGAAGCTGCAGATCTGATCAGAGAATCTATCGATCCCGAAGCAGAAATCATCTTTGGTACAACCATCAACGAAGAACTGCAGGATGAAGTTATCGTTACTGTTATCGCAACAGGTCTGGAAGACGACATTCCCGCTCCTGAACCCAGAAGAGTGGCACAGCCTGTGGAAAAAGCACCTGAAACAACAGAAGAAGTTGTGGAAGAAAGCACAGAAGAAACAGCAGAACAGCGTCCCGCAAGAAGATTTGCAGATCTGGACGACTTCGAATCTGAAATCAAGATTCCTGATTTCCTGACAAGAAAGAAATTCTAATCTTCAATAGATCTTCTATACATAAGGAACAATCAAAACGGATAAATCCTGAAAAGGGTTTATCCGTTTTTTTGTTGAGAAAAGTAGATGTTAGACAAAAACATAAACCTGAAATTAGCAAGAATTACGGGATTTTCAGGGCTGTTTTGGTATAACTGCAATAGTTTTCCTATCTTGTTTTGTATGACATACTGAAAAATAACATCCTGTTATATTTTGTAATAATTTTCATGTACAATGGTGGTAGAAAGCTTTGGGGAAAGTTTATGAAGAGAGAAACAGGAGGGGAAATGTATGACAGAAACATTTTGTGGAAAAGATTGTGATTTATGTCAGGAGAAACAATCAGAAGCGTGCAGAGGCTGCAAAGAGGGGCCGGGCAGACGTTTTGGCGGCAACTGTTCTATCGCAGATTGCTGCCGGGATAAGTATCACGCAAACTGTGATACCTGTCAGGAAGCCATGAGCTGTACAAAACTTCAGCAGAAAGATCAGATGCCGCAGATACGCATTGCAGAAGCGGCGGCAAAAGATGAAAAAGAGGCTCAGAAGAGAGAAAAAGCAAAGGTACTGGGAAAATGGCTGTGGATTTTGTTCTGGCTTCTCATTCCCAATATCATTGCGGGGATTATGTCTAACGAAAGTTTGGAGCCCATTAACCCGACCATGTATTATTTTGGTACTGTTTTGGGGATAGCCGTAGAGGTGGTTTATTGTATCATCCTGTTTAAACTGCGGCACATAGAAGAAAAATATGGGCGTGCTGCTATCTGTACCATTGCTGGTGTGGTGATGGCAGTGATTGGATTGCTGCTTCCAGATGAACTTCTGGTTTTTGCAGTGCTGTTCTTGCTTGCAACAACAGCAGTCAGTCTGGCAAGCAGTTACTTCCTGTACTATGGTCATGCAGCCGTATTGGAAGATTTTGACGTGGAACTTTCTGAAAAATGGAAAGCATTGTGGAAATGGCAGATCATCTGTCTGTGCGGCGCAGTAGCCGGCATATGCTTGTTGTTCTTGGGGATTCTGGGGGCTTTGCTGGTGATAGCAAGCGCCATTGGTATTATTGTAATCAGCATCATGCAGCTGGTTTATCTGTATCGTATGGCGGTGCTGTTTCGGGAATATACATAATTTGCAAATAAAAAAGGATACGCTATAATAGAGCGTATCCTTTTTGCTGTTATCGAATCATATTGTCGATCATGGCGCTGATTTTGTCTCGACTGATTTTTTCCAAAATGGCTTTTTTCACAAATTCGTCTTTGCTGTAGCCGAACTGTGCCAGATATTCATTCAGCTGTGCCATGGTATCGGGATCTATGGTAACAGACAGGCGCTTGCCTGTGGATTTCGGTTTTGTACTGCTTTTTTTTGCAGTGGATTTTGTTGTTTTCTCTGCCATAGGGGTTCTCTCCTTCCTCTGTATTCAGTATATCAAAAAAAGAAAAAAATAGCAGTATGTTTTTTCAAAGACCGGGCAAAATAAGTGCGTACCAAACAAAAGGAGGCGCACACAATGGAAAAATGTAATGAATGTATCAGATGTACCGTAGACAACTGCAGACATCACCACAACACAAAAAATTACTGCACACTGGAAACCATTCAGGTAGGCACACATGAAGCAAACCCTACTATGGATCAGTGCACAGACTGTCTGTCTTACACAAAAAGATAAGATGGTCTGAAAGAAGAAACGGGCATTTCATAAAGTTCGAGGCTTCTGCGTAAGAAAACAGAGAAAGCTGAAATCTTTTATTGCAAGAGATTTCAGCTTTCTTCTATTTACAGAGGTTTATTGGGAAGGGGTTTTTCTTTGGGATGACTGTTTTTTATTGCGGCAAGTTTATGCCGTCGGTATAATGAAAATGGAGGTGTTTGCCATGAGATTATATCTGGTTCGCCATGGACAAACAGATATGAATAAGAGGAATATGTTTTATGGCTGGACAGATGCGGATATCAACGAAACGGGTGTACAGCAGGCAGAGCAGCTGCGGCAGTATTTCCGGCAGATTCCTATTGATGCCATTTACAGCAGTGATTTAAGAAGGGCGGCTCATACAGCGGAAATCATCGCTGAAGGAAAAGATATGAAAGTACACTATGACAGCGCTTTTCGAGAACTCTATTACGGAGATTGGGAAAACCAGACCACAGAATACATAGAAACGAACTACAAGGAAGAACTGCGGGGGTGGGTTACAGATTGGAAAGACCTTGCCATGCCAAATGGGGAAAAGTTTTCAGATTTTTACAACAGGGTTGCCACAGGTGTGGACAGATTGGTGGAGGAAAACCGCGGCAAAAATGTCCTTTTGGTGGCTCATAACGGCGCTCTTAGCGCAATGCTTTGTCATTTGACGGGAGCTGGTATGGATGGGTTCTGGCGGTTCGATTCCAAACAGGGGCATTATAGTTCTGTGCTGATTTCCAAAAAGTGGACAACCATTGAAAGCATCAACCATCCTTTGTGTCTGGAGGAGGAATGACATGAAAGCAAAATGTCATAACATGGAGAAGAAAGATGCTGTTTTTTCTAAAGAGTATTTATGCGGCGGAAAAATCATAGAATCCTTTATCCCTACCTGTGAGGAGGATGGATTTACCCTTTTGCAGCGGAAGCGAGGAATACGGCTGATTTTTACGGGATTAGAACCAAAGCTGGACTGGTTTCCTGTACCTTGCCTTTGGGTCTTTGCCACGGATGAAAAGGGCGGCACTTTTGCCCATGGGGAAGGTAAGCTGGAAAACAGCCCCATTTATTATGTATCAGCCGAAAATAAGTGCTGGTATCTGGCAAAAAATTTTCGAGAGTTTGTACGCTTGGTGATTTTTGCTCCGGAATGGAGAGAAAAAGCGACAGGAAAGAAAGCTGATTTTTCAGAAGAAACAAAAGAAGAAAGAGAAAAAATGGGCATGGTGTTTGGTCTGGAACCGCCGAAAACAGATTTGCTGGCTGTTGTGAAAGAAGCAGAGGAAATCCGTATTTTTGCCAGTCAGACAGAAGCGGAAACAGAATATGAACTTTTATAAGGGGGAAAAGTTATGAAAAAACGAGGAATAATGGCGGCGCTTGTTATGACTTTTGCGTTGGCAGGCTGTGGTGGAGAACAGCAGGCGGAAGTGCCAGCACAGGAAGCCATGGGCAATACCATGCTCAATTCCGGCGGTGCAAGTGGCAGCAATGGATTTTTTGAAACTTATGAATTGGACAACGCCAATGGAGAAGCCCTGCATTTCTATGTGAGAAACGAACGACCGGAAGGTGATGTGTATACAGAACTGAAGGTAAGTATTCTCTGTGATGAGGAAGAAGTAGCGCAGGAAGTGATTTTGCCGGGAGAATCCACCGTATTGACAGAAATGCTGACAGAGAAGGAAAAAGGATATACCTGTAAGGCTGTGGCAGGCAAAAACGGCGGAGATATGTTCATGGACTTTGCCATCGTCCAAGGGGAAGCTGAAACGGAGGATGCAGCAGCGTTTTTGGATGAAATGGTTGGTAAGCAGGAATAAAAAAATGGGAAAAACCGTTGATTTTTCAGGCAGTCTGACGGTTTTGAAAAAAAATACGTTCTGTAAAGGAAAAATACTTGACAGCCGCCTCCTTTTCGGATACAATAACACAGGTGGTTGTAAAGTGATTTTACTTTACAGGAGGAAAAGACCATGGATGAAATCTTACATCTGACACTGCTCTACGATTTTTACGGTGAGCTTTTGACAGAGAAACAAAAACAGGTATTCGATCTGCACTATCAGGATGATCTTTCCCTTTCGGAAATCGGAGAGGAATTGTCCATCAGCCGTCAGGCGGTGCGGGATCAGCTGAAGCGGACGGAAAAAATCCTTATGGATTATGAACAGAAGCTGGGGCTGGTAGCCAGATTTCAGGCACAGAAAAAATCTGTACGGGAAATGCTGGATATTTTACAGGAGATGGAAACCGACGGTCTTTCAGAAAAAAGAATCCGCCAACTGGAAAAAATGAAACAGATTGCCGAAGCAATATTATCCTGAGAGGAGGGCGGTCTATGGCATTTGAAAACCTTTCCAATAAGCTGCAGGATGTGTTCAAGCAGCTGCGGGGCAAAGGCAAGCTGACAGAAGCAGATGTAAAAACCGCCATGCGGGAAGTAAAGATTGCGCTTCTGGAGGCAGACGTAAACTTTAAAATCGTTAAAAACTTCATCAAGACTGTCACCGAACGGGCGGTAGGCACAGAGGTGCTGGAAGGTCTGAATCCGGGACAGCAGGTGATTAAGATTGTAAATGAAGAGCTGATTGCTCTCATGGGTACCACACAAAGTCAGCTGACTTTTGCAAAGCGTCCTCCCACCGTTTATATGATGGTAGGTCTGCAGGGTGCCGGTAAAACCACCAGCAGCGGGAAGCTGGCGGGACAGCTGCGAAAGCAGGGAAGAAATCCTCTGCTGGTAGCCTGTGACGTATATCGTCCGGCGGCGATCAAACAGCTGCAGGTAGTTGGGAAAAACTACAACATTCCCGTATTTGAAATGGGGGACAAATTGAGTCCCGTGGAAATTTCCAAGAAAGCGTTGGAATACGCAGCGGAAAACCGCAATGATGTCATCCTCATCGATACGGCAGGTCGACTGCATATCAATGAAGAGCTGATGCAGGAACTGCAGGACATCAAGGAAGTGGTAAAACCTCAGGAAATCCTTCTGGTGGTTGACGCCATGACCGGTCAGGATGCGGTAACCGTAGCGGAAAGCTTTGACAGCCAGCTGGGCATTGATGGTATCATTATGACAAAGCTGGACGGTGACGCCAGAGGCGGTGCGGCACTTTCTGTCAGAAGCGTAACCAACAAGCCCATCAAGTATATCGGTATGGGGGAAAAGATGGAGGACTTAGAGCCCTTCTATCCCGACCGAATGGCTTCCAGAATCCTGGGCATGGGCGATGTGCTGACACTGATTGATAAAGTGCAGCAGAACATCGATGAGCAGGAAGCCAAGGAAATGCAGAAAAAAATGCTTTCCAACGAATTCACACTGGAAGATTTCCTTTCTCAGATGCAGCAGATCAAGAAAATGGGTCCGCTGAAAGATCTAATGGGCATGATTCCGGGTATGAATAAATTTAATCTGGACGAAGCCTTAAACGGCGTTGACCCGTCCAAGGAAATGGCGAAAACAGAAGCGATCATCCAGTCCATGACGAGAGAGGAACGACTGAATCCTTCCATCCTCAATGGACCACGGAAAAAGCGTATCGCCAACGGCTCCGGCAGAAGCATCGCCGAAGTCAATCGTCTGCTGAAACAGTTTGAAGAAATGAAGAAAATGATGAAGCAGATGAACAACATGCAAAAAGGCAAAAAGGGCAAGCTTCCTTTTTTCCGATAAACTTTTTATGAACACTTGCAGGAGGTGAAAGAAATGGCAGTAAGAATCAGACTGAAAAGACTGGGTGCAAAGAAAGCTCCTTTCTATAGAATCGTTGTAGCAGATTCCAGAACATCCAGAAACGGTAAATCCATCGACGAAATCGGTTACTACGATCCTACAAAGGAACCCGTTGTTCTGAAAGTTGACGCAGAAGCAGCTAACAAATGGCTGGCAACAGGCGCACAGCCTTCCGAAACAGCTAAAGCTCTGCTGAAAAAAGCTGGCGTTATCGGCGAATAATTCGTAACGGGGGCCAATGCAATGAAAGAATTACTGGAAGTAATCGCAAAAAACCTGGTGGAACATCCCGAACAGGTGCAGGTTTCCGAAAAAGAAGGCGAACGCGCTTGGATTTTGGAACTGAAAGTTGCCCCTGAAGATATGGGTAAGGTCATCGGCAAGCAGGGCAGAATTGCAAAAGCAATCCGTACTGTGGTAAAAGCGGCGGCCATCCACGAGGATAAAAAGATTATCGTAGAAATCGTACAGTAAGGGAAACCGCTGTATACGGCAGGGTGCAGGCGCATCCTGCTGATTTTGTTTATACGGAAAAAATGAGGTGCGAAAACCATGGAACAATATTTTGAAATCGGAAAAATTACAGGAACCCACGGCATCCGGGGAACCATGCGCGTATTTCCCACTACGGAAGACCCTTCCCGTTTTGAACGCCTGAAAGAAATCATTGTGGAAATCCGTGGTAAACGGGAAACTTTCCACATTCAGAAAGTGGCATTCCATAAACAGTTTGTGCTGCTGACTGTAAAGGAAATCACAGATATTAACGTGGCGGAATTGTATAAAAACGGAAGAATTCTCATTCCTGATGCCATGGCAATCCCTTTGGGTGAGGATGAATACTACAACCGTGACCTCTATGGTCTGAAAGTGGTAACAGAAGAAGGGGAAGAATTGGGCGAGATTACAGAAATTTTCCCTACTGGTTCCAATGACGTGTATGTGGTGAAAAAAGACGGCAAAGGCAAAGAACTGCTGCTGCCTGCCATCAAAGACTGCATCAAAAATGTGGACTTGGAAAATGGCGTTATGACCGTAAAACTGCTGGAAGGACTGAGATAAATGAAACAGTTTTTTGTACTGACACTGTTTCCTGAAATGATCCAGCAGACCCTTTCTCACAGCATCATGGGACGTGCCCAGAAAGAAGGGCATATCTCCGTGGAAGCCATCAACATTCGGGATTATACACTGAACAAACAGAAACATGTGGACGATTATCCCTATGGCGGCGGCGCGGGCATGGTCATGCAGGCACAGCCCATTTATGACGCATATCAGAGCATTGCGGAAAAGGCAAAGGGCGCAAGGGTGGTATATATGACCCCACAGGGCAGACCTTTTACCCAGCGCATTGCAGAAGAACTGTCCAAGGAAGAAAATCTGGTGTTCCTCTGCGGCCATTATGAAGGTATTGACGAAAGAATCATTGAAGAAATTGTCACAGATGAAATTTCTTTGGGGGATTTCGTTCTGACCGGGGGAGAATTGGCGGCGATTACCATCATTGACGCTGTATCCCGTCTGGTGCCCGGCGTATTAGGCAAAGAGGATTCTTTTGCAGATGAAAGCTTTTCTGATGGGCTGCTGGAATATCCCCAGTATACCCGTCCTCCCGTATTTCATGGGAAAGAGGTGCCGGAAATCCTTTTGAGCGGACATCATGCCAATATTGCCAAATGGCGCAGAGAGCAGTCTCTTATCCGTACAGTGCAGAAACGTCCAGATTTGTTGGAAACAGCAGAACTGACTGCAAAGGAACGGCAGTTTGTGGAAAGACTGCGGGAAGAATTGCAGGAAACAGAATAAAATCTTAGAAGAAAGCTGGAATCTTTTATATTGCAAAGATTTCAGCTTTTTTGTTGCGGAAAAGCGTTGGATAAGGTGTGAAAAGATTGCTTTGTATATGCTTTTCAGGTATGATGAAATAAAGAAGAACAGGAAAAATGATTTCGCGGAAGGGGGATGCTTATGAATTGGTGGAATATCTCTGTATTTTGTATCATTCCCATTGCATCTGTGGTATTCTTTTTCCTTTGGAAAAGAAAATATCTTTGGATGGCACCTTTGGTTTCCGTAGTCATATCTGTTGTAATCAGCCTTTTTGCAATGCCATCTATTCTCAGTGACGCAGAACATCGCAGTATGTTTTTTGGCATTAGTGTCATGCTCCATATTTTGATAGTGGTTGTATTGACTGTCATTGCATATGGTATAGCGCACTTTTGGGATAAAAAATAAAAAGGATGAATTTCTTTGAAATGAAAAAGCATCTATCCAAAGCAACTTCCACTTAAAAAAACATTGTTTTCTGTTTTATTGATTTTTAAGTGGAATTGCGGCGGCTATCTTCAGAAGAAAATATACCTGATAAAATCTCAGTAAAAATAAGAAAGCCAAAATCCTTTGTATGAATAAGGATTTTGGCTTTCTTTGTTTTCTTATGAAGAAGCTCCTAATTTTGGATAGGTGCTTTTGTGTTTTATCTCTTTTTGCCTTTTTCTTTCTTAGCAATTTCAATGTGTACCCGTTTGTTTTTGATCTTGCAGTTTTTCATGCCGTAAAGGACGTCTTTTACATATTCCTTAGGTACATCCACAAAGGTATAGTCATCGAACAGGTCGATGGCACCCAGTGCTTTACCGGGAACGCCTGCTTCGTTGGCAATGGCGCCGACGATGTCTTTGGCGCGGATTTTGTTTTTCTTGCCGGCACTGATGAACAGACGTACCATTTTTTCGCCTTCGCCGCCGTACATTTCTGTGCCGTTAAAGTTGATGTCGTCCATGATGTCCATATCGTCGGTGCGTACATCTGCCAGATTGTGTTTCAGCAGAGCGGCAGCAATGTCCATGGCTGCATAGTCATCTTCCATGAGGCGTTCAACCAGATTGATATATTTTACCAGATGACCTTCCTGAATGGTTTCTTTGATTTTTTCCAGGAAGATGTTTGTTTTCATTTCTTCTACATCGCTGAGGGTAGGCAGTTTCTGCTGGATGATCTTTGTTTTGGTGTAGCGCATGATGTCACGCAGTTTGTAGATTTCCTTGCCTACGCAGAATGTGAAGGCTTTGCCGCTTCTGCCGGCACGACCAGTTCTGCCGATACGGTGCACATAGTATTCTTCATCCTGGGGAACGTCGTAGTTGAATACGATGTCGATGTCATCTACGTCGATACCTCTTGCTGCTACGTCTGTAGCAACCAGAATTTCAATGGTACCGTTACGGAATTTCTGCATAACTTTGTCACGCTGAGCCTGTTTCAGATCACCGTGAAGACCTTCCGCAAAGTAGCCGCGGCCCTGCAGCAGTTCCACCAGATCGTCTACGCGTTTTTTGGTATTGCAGAATACCATAGCCAGATTAGGCATGTAAACGTCGATGATACGAGTCAGGGCTTCCAGTTTTGTTTTTTCTTTTACGTCGAAGTAATATTGTTCGATGTTAGGAACGGTCAATTCTTTCCGAACGATTTTTACATATTCAGGGTCTCTCTGGAAACGTCTGGTGATGTCCAGAATTTCAGGAGAAAGGGTAGCGGAGAACAGCAGTGTCTGATGGTCTTCAGGAATTTTCACCAGAATGGTTTCGATGTCTTCCCGGAAGCCCATGTCCAGCATTTCGTCCGCTTCGTCCAGAATCATCATCTGTACAGTTTCCATTTTCAGTGTGCGGCGGCGCATGTGGTCCATAACACGGCCGGGTGTACCAATGACAACCTGTGCGCCTTTTTTCAGTGCTAAGATCTGACGGTCAATAGGCTGTCCACCGTAAATAGGCACAACGCGGATATTGTCTTTGTATTTCAGCAGTTTCCGGAACTCCTCGCTGACCTGGATGGCCAGTTCTCTGGTAGGGCAGAGGATCAGTGCCTGCAAACGGCGGTCATCGGGATCGATGCGTTCCAGACAGGGAATGCCGAATGCGGCTGTTTTGCCAGTACCTGTCTGAGACTGACCGATGATGTCTTTGCCTGCTTTTACCAGAGGAATTGCCTGGGACTGGATGGGAGTTGCTTCTTCAAAACCCATATCCAGTACAGCCTGGTAAATTTCTTTGGATAACTGCATGTCTTCAAATCTTAAATGTTCCATGTGATTTTCCTTTCTTTTTTTCTTTGCAAAGCCGAAGAAAACCCACAGAACCCGTTGAAAGATGTTTTCTTTCGACTCAAAACTTATATTTCAGCGCTTTGGCAATGATAAAACTTCCCGATTAAAGCGCATGGCGGAAAAAAACCGCAGACAATAACTATACCAGTTTTGCATACAAAAAGCAAGGCGAAATCCAAGGGGGGAAAGCGAATTGTGATAAAGTCATAAAAATATAAAAGAATCATGTATTTTTTTGCATGGTAATCAAAATTTCTAACCGCGTTCCCCCTTGACTTTCTGTTACAGTATGTTATAATGTGGTCATTGTAAATAGTCGAAAGGCTATGAAGGTGAAAAGTACGCAGATGCGCCGCCGCAGAGAGAAAACGTCATCGGCTGAAAGCGTTTTTGGTCTGGAGAGTTTGCGGAAGTTCCCACCGGAGCCGATTTCCTGAAGTGCCTGTGGCAAGCGTAGGGAAATCCGTTTCATGCACGTTACGCATCAGAGTGCCTGTGTTAGCAGGAATTTGGGTGGTACCACGGAAGTCTTCGTCCCTATTGGGATTGAAGGCTATTTTTTTTGCAGTGAAACGTCAATCAATATCAGATAGAAAAAAGGAGAGAAAAGGACAATGAAGGAAAAATTAAAAGCCATTCAGGAAAAAGCCATGGCTGCTTTCCAGGAAGCAAAAGAAATGAAAGACATTGATGATCTGAAAGTAAAATACCTTGGTAAAAAAGGTGAACTGACAGCCATTTTGAAAGAAATGGGCAAACTCAGTGCAGAAGAACGTCCCATCATCGGTCAGATGGCAAACGATGTTCGTCAGAATCTGGAAAAAATGCTGGATGAAGCAAAAGTACGTCTGGCAGCTGCAGAAATGGCACATCGTCTGGAAAAAGAAAAAATCGACGTTACTATGCCCGGCAGAGCAAGAGCAGAAGGTCATAAACATCCTATGAGCATCGTTACAGATGAAATCTGCAGCATCTTCATGGGTATGGGCTACGAAGTGGCAGAAGGCCCTGAAGTAGAAAAAGACTACTACAACTTCGAAGCGCTGAACATTCCTAAGAACCATCCCGCAAGAGATGAACAGGATACTTTCTACATCGGCGGCGACATCCTGCTGCGTACCCAGACATCTCCTATGCAGGTTCGTACCATGGAAAAAGGCAAACTGCCTATCCGTATGGTATGTCCCGGTGCTGTTTACCGTTCCGACGAAGTAGACGCAACCCATTCTCCTGTATTCCATCAGCTGGAAGGTCTGGTTGTAGATAAGAATATCACCATGGGTGACCTGAAAGGCGCGCTGGTTGTATTTGCGAAAGAATTGTTCGGGGAAGATACAAAAGTTCGTTTCCGTCCTCACCATTTCCCTTTCACAGAACCCAGTGCAGAAATGGACGTAACTTGCTTCGCATGTGGTGGTAAAGGCTGCCGCGTATGTAAAGGCGAAGGTTATATCGAACTGTTGGGCTGCGGCATGGTACATCCCAAAGTTCTGAAAATGAGCGGTATTGATCCCGACGTATACAGCGGTTTTGCATTTGGTATGGGTCTGGAACGTGTTGCAATGCAGCGTTACGGCATCACAGACCTGCGTCTGCTGTTCGAAAACGATATGAAATTCCTGAAACAGTTCTAATAGATTTTTGAGTATTTGCATTTGAAAGGAGAATCAGTAACATGGATGTACCTATGTCATGGTTAAAAGAATATGCAGCGGTGACAGCACCGTTGAAAGATTTTATGGAAGATATTACAATGAGCGGTTCCAAAGTAGAAGGTGCAACTTCTATGGCAGGGGAACTGAAAAACATTGTGACAGGTCATATCAAAGCCATTGAAAAACATCCCCACGCAGACAAACTGGTGGTTTGCACCATCGATGTGGGCACTGGCAAAGATCTGACAATCGTTACCGGCGCACCTAACGTAAGAGTTGGTGACTATGTTCCCGTTGCACTGGATAATTCCGTTATCGCAGGCGGCAAAGAAATTCATACAGGCGACCTGAGAGGCATTGCTTCCGAAGGTATGCTCTGCTCCATTGAAGAACTGGGCTTCGACAGACATGACTTCCCCGAAGCACCTGAATACGGCATTTATATTTTCCCTGAACCTGTAGAACTGGGCAAAGACGTTGCAGATGTACTGGACCTGAAAGATGATGTTGTAGAATACGAAATCACTTCCAACCGTCCTGACTGCTTCAGCATTCTGGGTATTGCCAGAGAAGCAGCTGCAACATACAGAATTCCTTTCTGCCCTCCTGTAATCACAGTAAAAGAAGAAGGCGAAGGCAAAACAGAAGATCTGATTTCCGTAGAAATCAAAAATCCTACACTGTGCCCTCGTTATGTAGCAAGAGCGATCAAAAATGTAAAAATCGCTCCTTCTCCTCGTTGGATGCGTAAAAGACTGCGTGCCGCAGGGGTTCGTCCCATCAACAACATCGTAGATATCACCAACTATGTAATGTTGGAAATGGGCCAGCCTATGCACGCTTTCGACGTTGACACCATCAAAGACAGACATATCATCGTAAGAAACGCAAACGAAGGCGAAAAAATTACAACACTGGACGGCGTAGAACGTCAGCTGGATCCTTCCATGCTGGTAATCTCCGACCCTGAAAAAGCAGTTGCAATCGCAGGTGTAATGGGTGGCGAAAACTCCAAGATCAGTGAAAGCGCAGAAGCTGTTCTGTTCGAATCCGCTGTTTTCGATGGCCCTAACATTCGTATCACAGCAAAGAAAGTTGGTCTGCGTACAGACGCTTCCAGCAAATTCGAAAAAGGTCTGGATCCCAACCTGGCTCTGGATGCTGTTAACAGAGCTGCACAGCTGGTTGAAATGCTGGGCTGCGGCGAAGTTGTTCCCGGCGTTGTAGACTGCTATCCCAATAAGAGAGAAACATGGGAACTGTCTTACTCTCCTGAATGGATCAACAAATTCCTGGGCACAGATATTTCCGAAGAAGAAATGCAGAAAATCTTCGAACGTATTGAACTGAAAGTAGACCCTGTAAATCATAAAGTAACTGTTCCTACATTCCGTCCTGATCTGGAAGCACAGGCTGACCTGGCAGAAGAAATCGCACGTTTCTATGGTTATGACAAGATCGAACCCACACTGGCTTCCGGTACACCTACCGTAGGTAAAAAGACTTATGCACAGAACATCACAACACTGGTAAAAGATACTATGGTTGCAGAAGGTCTGTGTGAAGGTATGACATACAGCTTCGAAAGCCCTAAGGTATTCGATAAACTGCTGATTCCTGCAGACAGCAAACTGCGTCAGACAGTTACCATCTCCAATCCTCTGGGCGAAGACTTCAGCGTAATGCGTACTGTTTCCATCAACGGTATCCTGAACTCTCTGTCTACAAACTACAACAGAAGAAATGAAAGCGCTGGTATCTTCGAAGTTGCAAGAGTATATCTGCCTAAAGCTGTTCCTGTAACAGAACTGCCTGATGAAATCCCTACACTGACAGTTGGTATGTACGGCAAAATGGATTTCTATGACATCAAAGGTGTTGTGGAACATCTGATGGTTGTACTGGGTATCGGCGACAGAGCAGAATATACTGTAGAAACAGAACTGCCTTGGATGCATCCCGGCAGAACTGCTGCTGTAGTCATTGATGGCGTAAATGTTGGTTACGTTGGTGAACTGCATCCTACCGTTGCAAAGAACTATAACATTGGCACAAAAGTATATCTGGCAGTGCTGAACATGGAAGAACTGATCAAAGCTTCCAACATGGTAAATGTTTATAAACCTCTGCCCAAATATCCTGCAATCACCAGAGATATCGCAATGCTGGTGAAAGAAGACGTAACAGTAAAACAGATTGCAGATGAAATCCGCAAAAACGGCGGCGAATATCTGGAAGAAGTCAAACTGTTCGACGTATATCAGGGTGAACAGATCGAAAAAGGTTATAAATCTGTGGCTTACTCCATTTCTTTCCGCAGCGCAGAACGTACATTGGCTGACGCAGACGTTGCTGACAGCATGCAGGCAATTCTGGATGGTCTGGCAAAAGAACTGGGCGCACAGCTGAGAGATAAATAAGAAAAAGAGAAGTAAAATAGGCGGCTTGAGAAAGCAACTTTCCCTTAAGAAAACATTGATTTTTCCTTGATTTCTTAAGGGAAATTGCGACGGCTGTCTTTAGAAGAAAACATAACAAATAAACTTAATAAAATAAGAAAGCCAAAATCCTTTGTTATGATAAGGATTTTGGCTTTCTTTGTTTTCTTATGAAGATGCCCCTAAAGCCGCCTGTTTTTTGCAAAAAAGAAAACTCCGAAGTTCCTTTGCTGGAATGTTCGGAGTTTTTGTTTTGATTTTAGATGTGTTTACAGTTTTTCATACTGTTTGATATAACAAATCCCTACAGCTGTGGGGCCGCAATGGGTACCGATGGTGATACCAACGGGCCATGGGGTATCCATAACGTAGAATCCTTCCGCTTTCAGCTGCGCAATCAGGTCTTCAGCCACAGCCTGACGTTCTTTTTCGGCACGGATAACACAAAGGGTGTATTTATCCTTCTGGTCGCCAATTTCTTTTAAGGTCATGTCAAAGATGGTTTTCAGTGCTTTTTTGTGTCCGCGGACTTTGCTTTCCGGGAACAGTTCGCCTTCTTTCATAACGATGATTGGCTTAATGTTCAAGATAGCGCCTGCAAAAGCCGCAGCTTTGCCCACACGTCCGCCATGCTGCAGGAAGTCCAGAGAATCAACGGTGAAGTTGATTTTTGTGGTCTGTTTCTGAATTTCCAGTGTTTCCAGAAGTTTGTCTAAATCATATCCGGCGTCACGCATACGGCAGGCTTCATATCCCAGCATGCCTTGTGTGCCGGTAACGCTGATGGTATCTACCACTTCAATGCGGCTGTCAGGATAGGTTTCCAGCAGAATCTGTTTTGCGTTGTTTGCACTCTGGAAAGAGCCGCTGAATTTTGCAGTCAGACACATGCAGACAATGTCTTTGCCTTCTTTCAGGTAGGGCTCAAATACATCAATGTAATCCTGAATAGGAGGCAGAGAAGTTTTGGGGAAAACCTTTGCTTCCTTTACTTTGTCGTAAAATTCTTCTGGTGTCAGATCCAGCAGTTCTTTATGATAGTTGATGGTGTCGAAAGTTGCGTAGTAAGGAACAATGCCAATGTTTAATTTGGGCAGCAGGTCTGCGGGAATGTCGCAGGAACTGTCTGATATAATTTGATATGGTCTCATCATAATCCTCCATACTTGTTTTCTTAGTGTTTCTCCATTGTAAGGCAAAGGCGCCTTGTTTGTCAACGAAAAGGGCGCAAGTACTGAAAAAAGGGGAAAACCGTGGATTTTGTTTGATTTTTCGTATACAGAATGCTATACTGAAATAATGTGGCAGAAAGGAGGAAGAACATGGGAAAAACACTGGTCATTGCCGAAAAACCTTCTGTGGCAAGGGATATTGCCAAGACCCTTGGGGTGTCTGGAAAAAATGAAGGATATCTCACAGGGGAAAACTACGTGGTTTCTTGGGCAATCGGGCATCTGGTGACCTTAGCGGAGCCGGAAGCTTACGACGTGAAGTATAAAAAATGGAATTTTGAAACACTTCCCATTCTTCCTGATTCTATGAAACTGGAAGCCATCAAAAAAACACGCAGTCAATTGAAGGTGCTGCATAAACTCATGCACAGCCGGGAAATTGACGAAATCATCTGCGCCACGGATAGTGGGCGGGAAGGAGAGTTGATATTTCGGTATATATATGAAATCACCCAATGCCGGAAACCTTTTCGGAGGCTATGGATTTCCAGTATGACGGAAACAGCCATCCGGGAGGGATTTGCTCATTTGCAGGACGGCAGTCATTATGATCTGCTGTATCATTCTGCCAGATGCCGCGCGGAAGCGGATTGGCTGGTGGGAATGAATGCTTCCCGCGCTTACACCATTCGGTATGGAGCGTTGCTCAGTATCGGAAGGGTGCAGACGCCAACACTGGCGCTGATTGTAGAAAAACAAAAAGAAATTGATGCCTTTGTACCGCAGGATTATTTTGAGGTGCAGGCGGATTTTGAACAGTATACCGGTTTTTGGATCGACGAAAAAGAAAATACCCGTCTGGATCTGCGGGAAAAAGCAGAACAGATTGCGGCAAGAGTGAAGGGACAACGCGGAATTGTTTCTCAAATCGTCAAAGAGGAAAAACGCCAATTGCCGCCGCTGCTGTACGATTTGACAGAGCTGCAGCGGGAATGCAACCGGAAATTCGGATTTTCCGCAAAAAAGACACTGGATATTGCCCAGTCTTTATATGAAAAGCGGAAAATGATTACCTATCCACGAACGGACAGCCGTTATCTCAGTGATGATATGGTGGATAAAATCAAACAGACATTAGGTCGTTTGAAAGATGTGCCGGCGTTTTCTTCCTATGCGGCGGAAGTTCTGGCAAAAGAAAAACTGCCATTGTCAAAACGTATCATTGACAACAGCAAAGTCACAGACCATCATGCTATCATCCCGACGGATACCCGTCTGCGGACAGACCATTTGACACCGGAGGAAAACAAGGTGTTTTCTCTGGTGGCCGCTAGATTTCTGGCAGTTTTCTATCCAGCTTATGTGTATGAAGCCACAAAGGTTTATACCAAAGTGGGGCTGGATACCTTCTTGTCAAAAGGCAAAACCGTTTTGCAGGAGGGATGGCAGGCCGTAGAAAAGGCGCTGCTGCCGGAAATCCGCAAAAACAAGACAGAAAAAGAAGAAGAACAGCAGCTGCCGCCATTGACGGAACAGCAGCCTGTTCTTGTAAAGCGCACCAAGGTGCTGGATAAGAAAACCAAAGCACCGCCGCCATATACGGAAAGTACGTTGTTATCAGCCATGGAAAACGCTGGACGTTTTGTGGAGGATGAAGAACTGAAAGAACAGATGAAGGACAGCGGTCTGGGCACTCCGGCCACAAGAGCTGCCATCATTGAGCGGCTCCTTTCTGTGGGATATATTATGCGAAAAGGAAAGACGCTGGTTCCCACGGAAAAAGGACAGAAACTTATTGCCGTTGTACCGGAAGAACTGCGTTCCCCACAAACCACAGGAAAATGGGAAAAGGGACTTTCTTCTATTGCCAAAGGAAAAATGACAGAAGAACGTTTTCTGGAAAGCATCAGGCGATATGTACGTTTTTTGGTAGACGATGCGGCACAGCACAAAAAGGATGTTGTTTTTGAAGCGGAACGTCCCAGAGGCAAGAAAAGCCGTGTACAGGGACTTGGAAAATGTCCTCTTTGCGGGAAAGGTAAGATTTTGGAAAACAGCCGTTCCTATTATTGCACGGAATGGAAAAACGGCTGTAAGTTTTCTTTATGGAAAGACAGTACGGAGCCTTATGGCATCCTGCTGGATGCGCCCAAAGTGAAACGGTTGCTGAAGGGCGAAAAATTGGAGAAGATTCCCGTTGTACTGCCTCAAACAGGAGAAAGAGGCACAGCAGATTTGATATTATCTCCCGACCATAGCGGACGGGTGGAATTGATGAATGTAACGAGAAGTATAAAGGAGTAAATAAAAATGGAACAGATTTATGGTATGCTGGGGATTTCCCCAGAAGTAGAAGCCTTTGGTGAAAAGGTTTTGAAAGACTTGAAAGAACGCTTTGAAGCCATTGATGTAGTAGCAGAATACAATCAGGCAAAGGTACTGGCAGCCATGCAGAAACATCGTGTTAGTGCAGAATGCTTTGCTGGCTCCACTGGTTATGGCTATAACGACCAAGGTCGTGAAGTGCTGGAAGAAGTGTATGCTGCCGCATTCCATACAGAAGCAGCATTGGTTCGTCCACAGATTACATGTGGTACCCATGCTCTGGCAATTGCCCTTTCTGCTAACCTGCTGCCCGGAGATGAACTGCTTTCTCCTGTAGGCAGACCTTATGACACATTGGAAGAAGTTATTGGCCTGCGGGAATCTCCTTGTTCTCTGGCAGAATTTGGCGTTTCCTACAGAGAAGTAGATTTGCTGGAAGATGGCTCTTTTGACTACGAAAATATCCGCAAAGCCATCAACGAAAAAACAAAACTGGTAACCATCCAGCGTTCCAAAGGCTATAAAATGCGCCCCACACTTTCCGTGGAACGAATCGGCGAACTGATCGCTTTTGTAAAAAGCGTAAAACCTGATGTAATCTGTATGGTTGACAACTGCTACGGCGAATTCGTTGAAACAAGAGAGCCTTCCGATGTAGGCGCAGATATGGTTGTTGGTTCTTTGATTAAAAATGCCGGCGGCGGTCTGGCTCCCATTGGCGGATATATCTGTGGCAAAAAAGCATGTATCGACCGTTGTGCTTATCGTCTGACTGCTCCTGGTCTGGGTCAGGAAGTAGGCGCAAGCTTGGATGTTATGCGTTCCTTCTATCAGGGCTTTTTCCTGGCGCCTACCGTTGCGGCTGGTGCCCTGAAAGGTGCTATCTTTGCAGCAAATATCTATGAAAAACTGGGCTTTAAAGTCATTCCGAACAGCACAGAAAGCCGTCATGACATCATTCAGGCAGTGGAACTGGGTACACCGGAAAGACTCATTGCTTTCTGTGAAGGCATTCAGGCAGCTGCACCTGTTGACAGCTATGTACGCCCTGAACCTTACGCAATGCCTGGTTATAACTGTGATGTTATCATGGCAGCAGGGGCTTTTGTGCAGGGTTCTTCCATTGAACTGAGTGCCGATGGCCCTCTGCGTGCGCCTTACTCCGTATATTTCCAGGGCGGTTTGACTTGGTATCATGCAAAAGTGGGGATTTTGAAATCTCTCCAGCGGATGTATGAACAGGGGCTGGTAGAACTGAAAGAAGTGTAAAAAAGAAACAGCATCGGATTTTCCGATGCTGTTTTTGTATATTTTACAGAATATCAATATATTCCCCATTCAGTGCTTTATTCATGCTTCTGACAGCACAGAATTTCCCGCACATAGAGCAGGAATCTTCGTGTTCAGGTGCACGGTCGTTACGGATTTGTTTTGCTGTTTCTGGATCAATGGAGCATTCCCACTGTTTTTCCCAGTCGAAAGTTCTTCTGGCGTCACCCATGGCATCATCCAGATCTCTTGCATGTGGAACCTTTTTTGCAATATCTGCGGCGTGGGCAGCAATACGGGAAGCAATAATGCCCTGTTTCACATCGTCTACATTTGGCAGTGCAAGATGTTCCGCAGGGGTTACATAGCACAGGAATGCTGCGCCGGAAGCGGCTGCAATGGCACCGCCGATGGCAGCAGTAATATGGTCATAACCGGGAGCGATGTCTGTGACGATGGGGCCAAGCACATAGAAAGGTGCGCCCATACAGATGGTCTGCTGAATTTTCATGTTAGCGGCAATCTGGTCCATAGGCATATGTCCGGGGCCTTCTACCATAACCTGAACGTCTTTTTCCCAAGCACGTTTGGTCAGTTCACCCAGACGTACCAGTTCTTCAATCTGACATACATCGCTGCCGTCTGCCAGACAGCCGGGACGGCAGGCATCGCCAAGGGAAATGGTAACATCATATTCCCGGCAGATTTCCAAAATTTCATCGAAGTATTCATAGAAGGGATTTTCTTCGCCTGTCATGCTCATCCAAGCAAAAACAAGAGAGCCGCCACGGGAAACGATGTTCATTTTTCTTTTATGCTTTTTGATCTGCTCAATGGTTTTCCGGGTAATGCCGCAGTGCAGTGTAACAAAGTCTACGCCGTCTTCTGCATGGAGGCGGATTACATCAATGAAATCTTTTGCAGTGAGGGTAGCCAGATCTCTCTGATAATGGATGACGCTGTCATACACAGGAACGGTGCCAATCATGGCAGGACATTCGCTGGTGAGTTTTCTGCGGAAGGGCTGTGTATTGCCATGGGAAGATAAATCCATAATGGCTTCTGCGCCCATATTCACGGCAGCCATGACTTTCTGCATTTCAATGTCGTAGTCTTTGCAGTCTCTGGATACACCCAGATTGACATTGATTTTTGTCCGCAGCATGGAACCAACGCCGTTGGGGTCGATGCATGTATGGAGTTTATTGGCACAGATAACAACCTGACCTTTTGCTACCAGCTCTCTGATTTCTTCTTCGGTGCGGTATTCCTTTGCGGCAACAGCCTTCATTTCCGGTGTGATGATACCTTTTCTTGCAGCTTCCATTTGTGTTGTGTAGTTTCTCATATGATTTTCCTTCCTTTCAGCAGATGATTGATTTTGTGATACTTGTTTTGTTTAAAAAACATATCTTGGTGGATGACCGTAAAAATCATAAGTTTCTGCTGGTTTAGGATGGTGGCTGTGCCGGCGGCATACTGCGGAAAGTTTGTCCATAAAGAGCAAATTCCGTGACAAATATGTATGGATTCCGGCGCCTCCATTGCAAATGATTTTTGCAGTGGTCAATGCTGTGTTCATGTTTCATTTCTCCTTTCGTTACAGCGTTGTTTTCTATAGCGGTATAAGGTGGTGCCCCCAATATACCGCTTGAAGGTTTCAGACAAAGACCTGAAACGAACTTCCATGATGAATTTAAATTTTTTACAAATAAAAAAGGGAAATACCTCATTCGGTATCTCCCATTAGTATCTTGTCTTTCCTACGTTGGCATTATCCAAATCAGGTTCAAGGGTCGAAGGCAACACCTTCCTCTCAGCCTGTTTTCAAGCTCCCCTGCATACATATTCAGTTCCAATCAAAGTATAGGATGATTTATTTTTTCTGTCAATGTCACTGTTCTCCAAATATTTTTTCTAAAAATGTATATTTTTCTGGAAGGAATTTCTTTTTTCTGGAAAAGACAGCAGTTTTTCCATTCGGTTTCTGGTGAAAAAATACCAATATTTGAAAAAATTATGGTATAATACCTTTTGTATGGATAAAAATACATGGGTTTTGAAAATCTTTCAAAAACGTTTTATGAATGATAAATGAGAAAATCATGAGAATGCTTGACTCTATATCTATTGTAGAGTTTATCATAAGATTACCTATATCAAAAGGAGGGTGGCATCATGGACAGGGCAGGGCTGTTTTCCATTGGAACCATAGGAAAGATGTTTCATCTCAGCGTCAGCAGTCTGCGCCACTACGAAGCCATTGGACTTTTGACGCCGGAATATATTGACCCGGAAAGTGGGTATCGCTATTACAGCACCAGACAGTTTGAAGTGCTCAATACCATTCGTTATCTGCGGGCATTGGACATGCCTTTGCAGGAAATCTCGGATTTTATGGAAAATCGGGATGTGGAACGAATGGAGGAAAAATTGCTGCTGCAAAAGCAAGCAGTCATAGAAAAACAGAAACGATTGAAATGTATCGAGCAAAAAATTGATAATCGTCTGCGCCAGATTGCAGATGCGAAAGAATCTGTATTTGATGTTGTGAAACTGGTGCAGAAAAAAGCCTGCCGTATTGTGTGGGTGAAGGATTCTTTGAAGATTCAGGAAGTTTTGGATATTGAGGAACCCTTGAAAAAACTGGAACAGCAACAGGCGGAAGCATTGATTTTTCTGGGAAAAGTAGGTGTGGGCATTTCCAAAGAGCATCTGACTGACAGAAATTTTGGGCAGTATGATGGGGTGTTTCTCATGCTGGACGAAGAAGATACATTCAGTGGGGATACAGATGTGCTGCCGGAAATGTTATGCGTTTCCATTCGCTTTCACGGCGGTCATATGGAAGCAGCGGAACAGTATGGGAAGCTCATGGATTATGTGGAGGAACACAAACTGACAGTCAATGGATTTTCCAGAGAAATTACCATGATTGATTATGGTCTTACCAATGATACGGAAAAATTTGTGACGGAAATCAGCATTCCTGTCACATGAAGATACAAAGGAGGAATGAAATATGAATTTTAAAGTCGAACAGGAAATTTTTGAAAAACTGCCCAACGCTTGCTTTGGCGTAGTGGTTGCGAAAGGAATTGACAATACAAAAGATTATCCCCAGATTTATGATTGGCTGGAAGAAGGCATCCAAACAGCGGCACAGCGTTTTGAAGGCAAAAAAGTAAAAGAAGAAGCGGCGATTCTGCCTTACCGTGAAGCATTCCGTGCCCTTGGCATCAACCCCAATAAATACATGTGCTCCATCGAGGCATTGTTTACACGCATTGCCAAGGGCAAAGGTATGCCTCACATCAATCCTGTGGTGGATTTGGGCAACGCTGTTTCTTTGAAATATACACTGCCCATGGGTGCCCATGACCTGAAAGATGTAACAGAAGGCATCAGTGTGCGCATGTCCCATGCGGGAGATACCTTTCTGCCTTTTGGCGGTACAGAAGAAGAAATTCTGGATGATGGGGAAGTGGTATACGCCGCAGGCAGCCAGATTCGCACCCGTCGCTGGACATGGCGTCAGAGCCAACATGGGGAAATTGAACCGGAAACATCCTACGTATTTTTCCCCATTGATGGTTTTACAGATTTCAATAAAGCAGAAGTTTTAGCAGCGCGGGATGAGCTGGAACAGAAACTGAAAGATGTATTTGGCTGTGAAGCATTAGTAGGATTTTTGGATGCGGAACATCCGGAAATGGTTTGGGAATAAATAGTTGGAATTGCATGAAAAAAAGCATCAGGTTATCCTGATGCTTTTTTTGATTTTCAATGGGAAACTTTAGACAGTAAAACAACCGTCTCCACATGCACCGTATGAGGGAACATATCCACCACCTGTACCTTTTCGATGGTATAGCCTTTGGGACAGAGATATGCCAAATCCCTTGCCAATGTAGCAGAATCGCAGGATACATAAACCACTTTTTTGGGAGAAATGGCAGCAATGGTATCCAGCAGGACACTGTCACAGCCTTTCCGAGGAGGGTCTACCACTACTACGTCAGCGGTGATGCCTTTTTCCTCATAAAGTCTGGGAATCACATCTTCTGCGGCACCAACGGCAAAATCTGCGTTGTTCATGCCGTTAAGAGCAGCATTTCTTTTGGCGTCAGCAATGGCTTCCGGTACGATTTCTACGCCGAAAACATGTTTTGCTTTCTGGGCGAAGAACAGGGAAATGGTACCGATGCCGCAGTACAAATCCAGTACTGTTTCGTTTCCTTCCAGTTCCGCAAAATCCAGAGCTGTCTGGTAAAGCACCTGTGTCTGCAAAGGATTTACCTGATAGAAGGACAGGGGAGAAATTTCAAATTGTACATCTCCGATATAGTCCCGAATGGTTTCCTTACCCCAAAGCACATGGACTTCTGTTCCTAAGATTACATTGGTCTGGTCTGTATTTACATTTAATACGATGGAGGTCATGCCTTCGATTTCGCGCAAACGTTCTACCAATACATCGCAGTGAGGTAATTTTCTGCCGTTTACCACCAGACAAACCATGATTTCTCCTGTGCGTCTGCCAATGCGTGTTAAGATATGACGCACCAGACCGCGATGGATGGTTTCATCATAAAGGGGAATTTCATATTCCGCCAGAAATGCCCGAATGATTTTTACAATCCGGTCATTCACTTCATTTTGCAGCATACACACTGGTGTATCAATGATGCGATGGCTGCGTTTGGCATAAAAGCCAATTTCTGGTTCACCGGTCTTGCCGCCCACAGGGAACTGGGCTTTGTTGCGGTAACGCCAAGGCTCTTCCATACCTTTGGCATAGCCTACGGAAATGCCGGAAAAACCACCGATGCGTTCCAGATGGTCTTTGACTTTTTTTGTTTTGAAAGCAAGCTGTCCTTCATAGGAAAGATGCTGCAGCTGACAGCCGCCGCATTTTGCGGCAACGGGGCAGGCAGGGGTTACACGATGGGGGGAAGGTTCCAAGATTTCCAACAGCTTCCCGTAACCGAAATGTTTTTTTGTTTTGACAATGAGGACTTTGATGACCTCTTCCGGCAGAGCGCCTTCCACAAAGACGGTATAACCGTCAATGCGTCCGATGCCTTCGCCATTGGTGCCAATGTCTGTAATGGACATGGTGTAGGTCTGATTTTTTTCAACAGGAAGTTTCATACTTCCCCTCCGTTTCTATGATATTGACCATAGGGACATACGGTGCCGTTGCAGATGCAGTGGCGGCAGGTGACAAAGCTGGCGTTGGGGGTTCCTTCGCCGTCCTCCAGCATTTTCCGCATGTCTGTCATGGTTTGTTTCACTTCTTTTCTCAATTTTCTGGTATTTCGCACATAAAACATATAATCGCTGTATTTCAGCCAACCGTAAGACGGGCGTTTGCCGTAAATATCTTCCAAAAGAAGGAAGTAGGCCGCCAATTGCAATAAATCTCCCGGATGGGGGAGGGAATCGTCTTTGATTGCACCGCTTTTTAATTCTACGGGAACGATAGCACCGCCCAGTCTTTTTTTGAAAATATAGTCTGGTTTTCCCTGCAGGTCATATTTTGCGGAATAGAGCAGTTTTCCAAAGCCTTCACTTTTTTTCCCTGCTTGTTTTTGGTCGGCGTAAATCAGCGTAAAGCCGGGCATGATATCTTTTCGGGGCTGTTTTTGCAGATGGGGACGGCGTGTTCGCCAAAGCAGAAGAACTGCCAAGAGAATCAGCAAAAACAGAATGCCGAAAGACAGCCAGTTTGCAGTGATTTTTTCAAGTATGGACATACTGCATCACCCAAAAAGCAAGTATCAGCACCAGCAGAGCAAGAAGGGCAATTTTCCCCAAAAGCCGTCGCAGGCGATATTGTCTGTACAGCTTTCTATGGAAGGCTTCGCCTCGTACAAAATTAGCCGTGGTGGAATCTTCCAGACCAAGTTCTTCCAGATATTCTTTGCGCATACGGCGCAGTTCAGCTCTGCCGTATATTTTTTCATAATACCACTGATAAGGGCAGTAGGTATATTTGTTCAGTTCATGTGCGGAAAGGGTTTCCTTTGCCATGGTTCCACCTGCTTATTCGAAGTCGGAACGGCTCAGGTTGCGCTGAAGCATGCGGTTGTAGCCAGCCCAGTGTCCTTGTGTGCTGTCTGCCGCAAGGGCTTCTTCAATCATTTTTGTTTTGGCATCCAGATTATCTGCACAGTGGAGCAGGAAAGCTTCCGGTGTGGAAGGCAGTTTGGGAGAGCCATATTCGTATTCCCCATGGTGGGACAGCATGCAGTGCTTCATAAGGGATTCCAAACGTTTGGGGAAACCATCAATTTTGGCAGCAGCATCCCGAATCAGTTCAGAACCAAGAATCAAATGGCCCAGAAGCTGACCGTCGTCGGTGTAGTCATTGGTAGGAAAGTCGGAGAGTTCCAGCACTTTGCCGACGTCATGGAGCATAGCGGATGCCACAAGAATGTCGCGGTTTACGTAGTTATAACGAGGTGCCAGAAAATCACAAAGCTGTGTGACAGACAATGTGTGTTCCACCAGACCGCCGCGGAAGCTGTGGTGCATGGCTTTTGCTGCGGAATGATATTTGAATTCCTTACTGATGACAGGATGACGCAGGAAGATTTCTTCCAGCAGTTTTTTCAGATAAGGATTTTTCATGGTTTTGATATAGCCCATGAGCTGATCGTACATTTCGTCGATGTTTTTGTCGGTGCTGGGTACAAAATCCGCAGGATCGTATTCCCCTTCGCGACTGCGGCGGATGCGTTTGACATTCAGCTGCAGTTCGTTGTTGAATGTGGTGACAAAAGCATCTACTTTGATAAAGTCGTTTTCCTGAAAGCTCTGGATGTCGTTGTTCAGATCCCAGACTTTGGCGTCTACCATACCGGTTTTATCCTGCAGTTTCAAAGACAGATAATTTTTGCCATTGCGGCTTTTCATAGTCTGTCTGCTCTTGCACAGATAATGTTCGATGATGTTTTCACCTTCGTGCAATTCATTGATATATTTCATAAATGTCCTCTCTTTCTATCTCATTCCTAATCTCTTATTATAAAAGAAAACAGACAAAATTACCAGCTTTCCAAAAGTTTTTTCAAATTGGGAACGAAAGGGTAGTTTTTGCGTCTAAAATGTTAAAAAACCGTAACGGCAAAGAACGGGAAAATATGGTATGATGGAAAAAAGAGATGGTAAGGAGGAATGAACATGAAACAGAAAAAAGTATTTTGTGCAGGGCTTGCGGCGGCAATGCTCATGGGATTGGTTCCCCAGACAGCTCTGGCGGCGGAAAACGATATTTTAGACTATGATTTCCGCACATATGATACAGACGTCAGCGGTGACGGCTGGGACTGGGATGCAGATGGCAGAATTTTGTCCATTGATGGATTGTATGTCAATGCAGATGAAAGCAATACCAATGGCAGAGAAGCTGCCATCTGTCTGCCAGAGGACAGCATTCTCTATCTGGATGGGGACAGTGAAATCAATGTGGATGGACATGGTCTGCATGCCATTTACGCAGAGGGGGATTTGACTGTAAAAGGCAATGACGATTTGGTGGTAAGAACCACAAGCGCTTCTTCCAGCGTGATTTATGTATACCGTGGCGACATCAATCTGGAAGACAATGTTTTTCTGGAAGTTTATCCCGAAGGTCATGTGCTGTATGTGGATGAAGCCAGAGGCAGTGACGGCGTTGTAAATATTTATGATAAGGCAAAAGTAGAAGTTCACGACCCTTATGACGATAACTTCTATATGATGGATACAGATGAACTGGTAAAAGTCACATACCGTTCTCCCGCAAAACCCACAGACGAATGGCTGAATTTCAGCGAAAAATACGATAAGGATTACGAAACCATTACATTCTACAGAAAAACCGTTGTAGATCAGCCGGAAGAACCGGAAGAAACTCCGGAGGAACCAGAGGATAAACCCGAAGAAACACCGGCAGAAACCCACGTTTTCCAGATCAAAATCGGGGAAACATATCTGGTGAAAGACGATGAGGAACGTATCGCGCTGGATGCACCTGCATATCTTTCCGAAGATGGATACACCATGCTGCCTTTACGGGCACTGCTGAATGTTTCCAAAGATGGCGTGCAAATCGACTGGAATCAGAAAGACAAAATTGCAACCATTACTTATGACGATACCACAGTTGTGATTCCTGTAGAAGGAACAGACAAAACCGTTACCATCAATGGGGAAGAAACAACACTGGTAACTGCACCTCAGACAGTAAATGATCGTGCGTTTCTTTCTCTGCGTGACTGGTGTACTGTGACAGGTATGTCCACAGATGCACTTCAGTGGGATAGTGCAACAAAAACAGTGACTATGACAGTGGAAAAATGATTTTTTCGATGAAATAAAAAGATAGAAAAAAGGAAGGTTTTAAAACCTTCCTTTTTGTGTATGAAAATTAAAATTCATTTCCGGGGAAACGGGGAATGCCATCGAATCCCTGTTTCAGGTCTTCATCTGTGGGGATATAGTCTGTCATGGTGCCATTGTTGAATTTTTCATAAGCAAACATATCGAAATATCCGGTACCTGTCAGTCCAAAGACGATGGTTTTTTCTTCGCCGGTTTCTTTGCATTTTTTCGCTTCTTCCATTGCTACATAAATGGCATGGGCACTTTCAGGAGCAGGCAGGATGCCTTCCACCCGAGCGAATTCCGTGGCAGCAGCAAAAACGGCTGTCTGTTCCACAGAACGTGCTTCCATAAGTCCATCATGGTAAAGCTGAGAAAGAATAGAGCTCATACCATGATACCGCAGACCGCCTGCGTGGTTAGCAGAGGGAATGAAGTTGCTGCCAAGGGTATACATTTTCTGGAGTGGTGTTACCATACCGGTGTCGCAGTAATCATAAGCGAATTTCCCTCTGGTAAGGCTGGGGCAGGAAGCAGGCTCTACAGCGATGATCTGATAATCCCGTTCGCCTCTGAGTTTTTCGCCCATGAAAGGAGAAATCAGACCGCCCAGATTGGAGCCGCCGCCGGCACAGCCGATGATCATATCCGCTTTCACGCCGTATTTATCCAAAGCGGCTTTGGTTTCCAGACCGATGATGGTCTGATGAAGCAATACCTGATTGAGAACGCTGCCCAGCACATAACGATAGCCATCCTGTTTGGCAGCCATTTCTACGGCTTCAGAGATGGCACAGCCCAGACTACCGGATGTACCCGGATGCTCTGCAAGGATTTTTCTGCCGATTTCTGTTTCCATGGAAGGGGAAGGCGTTACTGCCGCGCCATAAGTACGCATCACTTCACGGCGGAAAGGCTTCTGCTCGTAGGAGCATTTTACCATATAAACCTGACAGTCCAAACCGAAGTAAGCACATGCCATGGACAGGGCTGTACCCCATTGTCCGGCACCGGTTTCTGTGGTGACGCCTTTGAGTCCCTGTTCCTTTGCGTAATAAGCCTGTGCAATGGCGGAATTGAGTTTATGGCTGCCGCTGGTGTTGTTGCCTTCAAATTTATAGTAGATTTTTGCGGGAGTCTGCAATTTTTCTTCCAGACAATAGGCACGCACCAGAGGTGCAGGACGGTACATTTTATAGAACTTCAAAATGGGTTCGGGAATATCAATGTAAGGGGTATCGTTGTCTAATTCCTGTTTTACCAGTTCTTCGCAGAATACCTGACTGAGTTCTTCTGCGGTCATGGGTTTCAGTGTACTGGGATTGAGCAGGGGAGCGGGTTTGTTTTTCATGTCTGCCCGCAGATTGTACCACTGTTTCGGCATTTCCTGTTCGTCTAAATAAATTTTGTAAGGGATTTCTTTTGTGTTCATGGTGCATGCTCCTTTCTTTGGTTGATTTTGATTTATAAAAAAACGCCTGTCCCTGACGAAATCGTCAAAGGGACAGGCGTAAAATCCTGCGGTGCCACCCTGATTGGCAGAAAATCTGCCCACTCATGCATACGATCATATGCGTCTTTTGTTAACGAAGGAAGTTCTCCGGCGCACCTACTATTTTCGGTTTGCCCTCAAGAGCCCATTCCCTCATCCCACTGCTGCTGTGCTCTCACCATCCACAGCTCTCTGGAAACAGCTTCCGGAAAAGGTACTTACACTCTTTCTGCGGTTTCTGCTTTTCAAAAGTTATACCATGTCGGGAGGACATTTGTCAATACAAAATTTGAAAAATGTTCTTTTTTTCTGTATATTACAGCAGTTCGCCGTATTTGCGGATATACAGTTTTTTCATGATGGTTGCCAATGTTACATAAGCAACGATGATGCCTGCCAGCCATGTGAAGTATACGGGAGGCAGTGCTGCCAGACCGATATGTGCGCCGAAGGGCAGGAAAGGAATGGCTGTCAGTACGGCAATGCCTGTGAATGTCAGCAGTACAACGGGAACAGAAGCACGGCTGCGCAGGAAGGGCAGTTTGGGTGTGCGGATCATGTGAATAACCAGAGTCTGGCTCCACATGGATTCTACAAACCAGCCTGCCTGGAACAGTGCGATGAACATTGTCTGGGATGCAGGGTCAAGGCTATGGAAGGAACCGCCGCATACTGCAGGACAGATTACGAAGTACATTACCAGATAAGTTACGATGTCAAATACGGAGCTGGTAGGCCCAATCCACAGCATGAATTTGCTGACGGAAGAAGCGTCCCATTTCCGGGGTTCTTTCAAAAATTCTGCGTCTACGTTGTCCCAAGGAATTGCAGTGCAGGAGATATCGTAGATCAGATTCAGCAGAATCAGATGGATGGAAGCCATAGGCAGGAAAGGCAGGAATGCAGATGCTGCCAATACGGAGAACATGTTCCCGAAGTTGGAGGAAGCTGTCATTTTGATGTATTTGATCATGTTTGCATAAGTTTTTCTGCCTTCGATGATGCCCTGTTCCAGTACCATCAGGTCTTTTTCCAGCAAAATAACATTTGCGGATTCTTTTGCGATGTCTACGGCAGTATCTACGGAGATACCTACGTCGGATGCTTTCATGGCAGCGGCGTCGTTGATGCCGTCACCCATGTAGCCAACGCTGTGACCGTTTTCACGGAGCAGTGTTACCACTCTTGCTTTCTGCAGAGGAGAAAGTTTTGCGAAAATGGTGGTGTTTTCTGCTGCTTTTGCCAGTTCTGTGTCTGTCATATCGTCCAGCTGGTCACCAGTCAGGATGCGGTCTACGGACAGACCTACCTGTTTGCAGATATATTTTGTTACTTTTTCATTGTCACCTGTAAGGATTTTTACAGCCACACCGTATTCCTGCAGTGCTTTGACTGCGGCAGCAGTGGTTTCTTTGGGAGGGTCAAGGAATGCCAGATATCCAATGAGAACCATGTTGTTTTCATCTGCTACGGAGAATGCGCCAACAGGAGAGGGATTTGTTTTCTGGGAAATGCCCAGTACACGCATACCGTTGTTGTTCAGGTCATTGACTTTTGCCAGAACCATTTTTTTCATTTCGTCTGTCAGTTCTACCACTTCACCATGGTATTCTACGAATGTGGAGATAGACAGCATTTCTTCGATGGCACCTTTTGTGATCATCTGTGTTTTGCCTTTTTTATCTGCAACCACGATGCTCATGCGGCGGCGTTCAAAGTCGAAGGGAATTTCATCTACTTTTGTATAGTTGTTTTCCAGTACAGCAAAAGCAGGTGTTCTTTCGATGAGTGCGTGAGTACGTTCGATGATGGCTTTATCCATAAGGTTTTTCAGCCCTGTCTGGTAGTAGCTGTTCAGGAAAGCGTGACGCAGGATGCGGTCATCTTCTTCACCCATAACATTCAGGTGATATTCCAGAGCTACTTTGTCTTTTGTCAGTGTGCCGGTTTTGTCTGTGCACAGAACGTCAATGGAACCCAGGTTCTGGATGGCGTTCAGATCTTTGATGATTACTTTCTGACGGCTCATGGCAACGGCGCCTTTTGCCAGACAGGTGGTAACGATCATAGGGAGCATTTCCGGTGTCAGACCAACAGCAATGGAAATGGCAAAGAGGGCTGCGTTGAGCCAGTCCCCTTTGGCAAAGCCATTCAGGAACAGTACGATGGGCACCATGATGAGCATGAAGCGGATCAGTACCCAGGAAACAGAGTTTACGCCTTTTTCAAAAGAAGTTTTTGCAGGTTTTTCGGACAGATGTTTTGCCATGTCGCCCAGCATGGTGTCGTTGCCGGTTGCGATAACAACGCCGGTTGCGCTGCCGCTGATAACGTTGCTGCCCATGAAAGCCAGGTTGGATGCTTCTGTGATAGCACCTGTGATTTTCTGTTTCTGAGGAAGTTTTTCCACAGGTTCACTTTCGCCTGTCAGAGCAGACTGGCTGATGAACAGGTCTTTTGCTGTTACGATGCGCAGATCTGCAGGAATCATGTCGCCGGCGGACAGGGTAACGATGTCGCCTACAACGATTTCATCCATGGGGATTTCCTGTGTGCCGTGATGTTTTCTGGTAACGGCTGCTGTTGTGTGAATCATAGCAGACAGCTTTGCTGCCGCATTGCCGCTGCGTGTTTCCTGTACAAAACGCAGGATACCGGATACCAGTACCATAACAGTGATGATGATAACGGTTGTGGCATCTTTTTCACCAGGAGCTGCCCAGATGATTTCTGTGCAGGCGGAAACGATTGCCAGAACAAATAAGATTGCAGTAAAAGGATTGATGAATGCGTTGCAAAGTCTTTTGAAAAGAGATTCTTTTTTACCATATGTTACATTGTTGTCACCATGGAGTTCCCGCAGCTGTTCCACTTGTTCGTCTGCCAGACCTTCCTGAGAAGTGCTCAGGGCAGCGAATACATTTTTTCTGGAATTTTCTGCGGCAAATTTCAGTCTGTCATTGATCTGATCGCGGCGAACCATGTCTGCTGCGATTTTTGTTTTGAGGATTCTTTCTTTCAATGTTTTTTTCATAGGTCCGTACCTCCATATTCTTAGATTTTTGTGGTTTTGGATTGTACAGACAAAAACAGAGAACGATGATTCAGAGCGGAAGCATGTCCGCAGGAGGACGTTCCTCGCTTTGCCTTCGTTCTGTTGTCTTTGTACTGCTACTACCTTCTGCGTCCATGCTTCTCACCTCGCTTTTTTGATTGGAATGCTCTATAAAAACCCTGAAATCAGGGGGATTTTCCCGAAAAAAGGGCGCAAAAAAAACACCGCATGAAAACTATGTTTTCAAAATTTTCAAACAGCCCAATAAAAGGGCAGCGGAAAAGCGGTGCAATGCCAATTTTTCGGTCTTATATTTTCAGAAAGAAACTAGATTACGGATACAGATGTCATGCCCATCTGTTCCATAAAACAGTTTGATTGGTTTGCCCGCTGGATGGAGTTATAATTGTCTGGATGACCTGCGTCCATAATCTCACCTCTTTTTTGCATAAAAAAATCCGTACAAACTCGAAAGGTTGTACGGAAAATCAAATGCCATTTTATAAAAAATGCAACCGTTTCGAGCTTTAGCTCTGCAGGGCGGTGAAACTGTGTTATGATACACCTTGCGCTCGATGTACCCTGTTCAAACCAGCTGATGGTGTCTCCACCATTTCGCGGCAACAGTCCATATCCCTGTAGGAGCCTTACCTACCGAACACTGTTATCATATCATGGCGTCAAAAAGTTGTCAAGTTGCGGTTCTTGCCGCTGGGGGAACACGCCCGGGAAGAGCCTTTTTTTGGCTTTGGCTTTCCCGGGAATCCGCTTCCTTCCCGTAAGGGGCATTTTTTTCCTTGCTTCCCTACGGTTTTGGGATTATAATTGTGAGAAAACATGCACCACGGGAGTCCGCCGAAGGCTCCGGCGCCCGATTGCGGCGGGAAAGGACGCGTAGACCATGCGACAGGAAAACCTGACAATGCTGTGCGACTTTTACGAACTTACCATGGGGAACGGTTATTTCCTCTGCGGGAACCGGGACAAGATCACCTATTTCGACCTTTTCTTCCGCC
>NZ_CAJMDQ010000003.1 GCF_905212195.1 uncultured Anaerotignum sp.
GATTGCCATTTTTGGCGGCAGACGGGACGAATAATCACAAATGAGAAAAACGGATAAAATCCAGATCATCAGGGTTTTATCCGTTTTGTATTTTTTACGGGTTTTTTCGGCGCAAACCGTGAAAAATGGCGAAAAATATTGATGTATGGCGAAAAATCCCGTATAATAATAAGTTGATAAACCAACGGAAAAAAGACAGAAGGGAATTTGAAATGAAATGATCCAAATCAATCCCAGAGAAGTAGCGGCGGAAGCCATGGTACAGATTTTGGCGGAAGGCGCATATAATAATACGGCGCTGCGGCGTCTGCTGCGGCAAAACGGAGCCATGTCCCAGCAGGACAGGGCTTTTGTGACAGAAATCGTCAATGGCACACTGCGAAACATTTACTATGTGGACTATGTCATTGACCAGTTTTCCAATACGAAATTAAGTAAAATCAAGCCTTGGCTGCTGGCGGTGCTGCGTACAGCAGTGTATCAGATGCTTTTTATGGATGTGCCTGATAATGCAGCCTGCAATGAAGCGGTAAAGCTGGCAACGGCGAGAGGGTATAAATCCCTGAGCGGTTTTGTCAACGGCGTTCTTCGTGCCATCGGCAGAGGAAAAGAAGAAATCAAACTGCCGGAGAAAGAAACGGCAGAATATCTCAGTGTTGTGTATTCCCATCCCCTGTGGCTGGTGAAAATGTGGGTGGCATATTACGGCTACGAAAAGACAGAAGCACTCTGTCAGGCAGATAATGAAGCCCCTGATGTGACCATTCGGGTCAATACTTTGAAAACAGACGCTGAAACACTGACAAAACAGCTGGAGGAGAAAGGCATCACTGTGCGGCAGGGCAGTCTGTGGAAAGATGCTTTGCATTTGAGCAGAACAGCGGATTTGGGACGACTGGCAGAATTTCAGGAAGGTCTGTTTCATGTGCAGGATGAAAGCTCTCAGACAGCAGTGGCAGTATTAGACCCCCAGAAAGATGAAAAGATTTTAGACCTTTGTGCGGCGCCCGGCGGGAAAACATTCACCATGGCGGAACGCATGGAAAACAGCGGCGAAATCCACGCCGGTGATATTTACGAACATAAAGCGGAACTTATTGCCGATGGCGCACAGCGTCTTGGCATTTCCATTGTGAAAACATCCGTTAGGGATGCTTCTGTAGAAGACGCTTCTGCCATTGGGGCTTATGACCGTGTGCTGGCAGATGTGCCTTGTTCTGGTCTGGGACTTCTGCGGAAGAAACCGGACATTCGTTTGAAAAAAGATGGCAGCGAAATCGATGCACTGGTGGACATCCAGCGTCAGATTCTGGAACAGGCGGCAAAATACGTCAAAGACGGTGGTGTGTTGGTTTACAGTACCTGTACTTTGAGCCGCAAAGAAAATGAAAAAAATGTGGAATGGTTTTTGCAGAACCATGAATCCTATAGATTAGAAGATTTGGGACAATATCTGCCGGAATCTCTGGCAGCAGAAGGCGAAAAAGGCTATATCACCCTTTTCCCTCAGTCCCATCATACAGACGGGTTTTTCATCGCCCGCCTGCGGAAGAAAGGAATGTAATTATGGCAAAAACAGATGTGAAATCCATGACGCTGGAAGAATTGCAGCTGTTCATGGGGGAATTGGGCGAACCGAAATTCCGTGCCAAACAGATTTTTGACTGGCTCCATCAAAAACAGGTGGATACTTTTGCCGAAATGACGAATCTTTCTCAGAAACTGCGGGAAAGATTAGAACAGGAAGCAAAAATCGGCGGTGTGGAAATGGTGGAACGGCTCCTTTCCAAAGAAGATGGCACCAGAAAATACCTGTTTGCATTGGAAAATGGCTCCATCATCGAAAGTGTTTTGATGCAGTATGACTATGGAAATACCGTTTGCGTTTCCACACAGGCAGGGTGCCGTATGGGCTGCAAATTCTGCGCTTCCACACTGGACGGCGTAGAAAGAAGCCTGACACCGGCGGAAATGCTTTCTCAGGTTTACACCATTCAGAAGGATTTGGGACAGCGGATTTCCGGCGTGGTGCTCATGGGCAGCGGCGAACCGTTGGATAACTATGACAATGTGCTCCGGTTCATTCATTTGCTGAACGACTCGGCAGGGCAGAATATGGGACAGCGTCATATTACCCTTTCCACCTGCGGACTTATTGAAAAAATGTATCGTCTGGCAGAGGAAAACTTACAGATTACCTTGGCAGTTTCCCTTCATGCGCCCAACGACGAAATCCGCAGAGAAATCATGCCTGTGGCAAAGGCAAATCCCATGGAAAAACTCCTTGCCGCATGCGTGGATTACGCAAACCACACAAAACGGCGCATCACATTTGAATATGCCATGATTCAGGGGGTCAACGACAGCGATGCCTGTGCCAGAGAATTGGCAGACAAACTGCGCCATACCCTTTGTCATGTAAACCTGATTCCCATGAATCCGGTAAAAGAAAGAAACTTTACCAAGAGTTCTACAGACCGCGTACAGCGTTTTGCCCATCTGCTTCAGGAACACGGAGTGGAAACCACCATCCGCAGAAGACTGGGCAGTGATATTGACGCGGCTTGTGGACAGTTGAGAAGAAAATATATGCAGAAATAAAAAATCAGACGGCTTTAGACGGGGAAAAAGCCTTAGGAGGTGGAAAAACGTGAAGGCAGTCGGAATCAGCGACATCGGAAGATGCCGCAAAAATAACGAAGATGCTTATTATTTGGCGGAAGAAGATGCACCGCTGCAGCATTTGTATATCGTCGCAGACGGTATGGGGGGATGCAATGCCGGCGAAGTAGCAAGCAATGGCGCCATTGAAGCCTTTGTAGATTATGTGGCGGAATATAAAGAAATACAGGAAATTCCGGATTTGCTCACAGGCGCTTTTCAGGCGGCTAACAAATCCGTATTTGATCAGTCCAATTCCGCATTGGAATTTGCGGAAATGGGAACCACTATGGTTGCAGCTGTAGTGGATAACGGAAAAGCCTATGTAGCCCATGTTGGTGACAGCCGTGCGTATTTGATGCAGAAAGAGATCTTGAGTCCTCTGACTACTGACCATTCTTATGTGATGGAACTGGTGAAACTGGGAACCATTACCAAAGAAGAAGCGGCAGTGCATCCAAAGCGCAATATCATTACAAGGGCTGTCGGTATCAAAGACACAGTAGAAACGGATATGACCATCGTGCCTGTGGAGAAAGGAGATCTGCTCCTGCTCTGCACAGACGGTCTTTCGGGCATGCTTTCTGATGAGGAGATGGCTCAGATGCTGCGGCAGAAAGAATCCGTGAAAAGGAAAGCTGAAAAATTAGTGGAAACAGCAAATCTGCGAGGCGGTTATGACAATATATCCCTCATTTTGATAGAAATTTAGGAGGTAACGACTGATGTTATTGAATCCGGGTTCTGTCCTTGGGGACAGATACGAAATCATAGAGAAAATCGGTTCAGGGGGCATGGCTGTGGTTTACCGCGGCAAAGACAAGAAACTGGATCGTTATGTAACCATCAAGGTTTTGCGGGAAGAATTTATTGGCGATGAAGAATTTATCGAACGTTTCCGTTCGGAAGCATGTTCTGCCGCAAGACTTTCTCACCCGAACATTGTCCGTGTGTATGATGTAGGCGAAGATGGAGATATCAACTATATCGTTATGGAATACATTCATGGGGATACGCTGAAAACAGCCATTCGGAAGAAAGCACCTTTCGATTCCCGTTCCACCATCAATGTAGCCATCCAGATTGCATCTGCCCTTTCTCAGGCGCACAAAGCACATATCGTACATAGGGACATCAAACCCCAGAATATTCTGGTGGGAACAGACGGCGTAGTAAAGGTAACAGACTTCGGCATTGCCCGTGCTGCCCGTGCTACAACCATGACAACCACAGCCAATGCAGCAGGTTCTGTACATTATTTTTCTCCAGAACAGGCAAGAGGCGGCTATGTGGATGAAAAGAGCGATATCTATTCTCTGGGTATCACCATGTTTGAAATGATTACCGGCGTGCTGCCTTTCCAAGGCAACAATTCCGTTTCCATTGCACTGAAACATATCAATGAGGAACTGCCGGATATCCGTCAGTATAATCCAAACTGCACACCTTCTTTGGAAGGCATCATCAAAAAGGCAACCATGAAAAAAGCCGATGAGCGTTATGCCAATATCGACCTTTTGCTGGCAGACCTCATGCGTGCCAGAACAGAAGTTGCCATGAATGCAGAACAGGAACGCCGTGCAGAAGCGAAAGAAAGAAGCCATGCAGTGGCAGCCGGCACAGCAGGCGCAGCTGCAGGAGCGGCAGCAGGCATCCGTATGAGCAGACGTGCGGAAGCGGCAAAAGAACTGCGGGAAGCACAGGAAAGAGCGGCGGCAGAACGCGCTAGAATCCGTAAAATGGAAGATGAAGCAGTGACAGCAGAAAGCCCTCTGGTACATAGACGGGCAGAAAGCGGCTCTCATTTCCGGGAAAACATCCCTGCTGTGGAAAATGTAGAAGATGCAACACGGAAAGCGGATGAGAACGAAATCGATCTGATTCGTTTTAAGAAGAGCGAAGAAGCGCCGCAGACAGAAGAACCTCAGGTTGAAGGCGATGTAAATACACCGCTGGTAAGCTTTGAAAAATACGGCAAACGCCTGAAAATTTCCAAAGACGATAATTACGAAGGCGAATATATGGCGGTGGAAGAAGTGAAGAAAAGCAGACGTCCTGAACGGAAACGCCGCAATCCTCGGAAAGAAGAGGAATACGATAACGAACGGGATCGCAAGGCAGAACGTCGCGTGATTGCAGCGGCCATCGTTACAGCCATTGTGCTCATTGTAATCATCAGTTCCGTTGGACTGCGTGTACTGGGCGGCTTCAAGGGCTTTGGCAGCGGTGAGAAAAACATCGAAACACCACAGTTCATTGGCATGACCTACGAAGAAGCACAGGCAGAAGCAGAAAAACTTGGCCTGAAACTGGTAAAAGAGGGCGAAGACTACAGCAGTTATTATGATGAAGGTCTGATCTTCTGGCAGAATGTAGACCCTGAAACCATGGTAGCAGGCAATACGAAGATTGGTGTCAAAGTCAGCCTTGGTTTGACAGACGAAGAAATGCCTGACGTGCTGAATAAGTCTGAAAACGATGCAAAAGAAGCCATCATCAAACTGGTTGGTACTTCACCGGATATCGTATATGAAGAAAGTGACGAAGTAAAACCTGGTCACGTTATTTCCCAGAATCCAGAAGAGGGAACAAAGATTAATGCCCATACCCATATCACACTGACTGTATGCAAGCCGGAAGAAGGCGGCGATGTAGTGGTGCCTGATGTACAGGGCGATACAGAAAACAGCGCAGTACAGAGCCTGACAGCCGTTGGTCTGACTGTCGGCAATATTTCCTATCTGGAAAGCAGCACGGTGCCAGAAGGCAAGGTCATCACACAGACATTGACACCGAATTCCGAAGTGCCAAGCGGCAGCGTGGTAAATCTGGTTATCAGCACCGGTGCACCAGCACAGGAAGAACCCGAGGAAGAAGAACCTTCTAGAGAAGGCGGCAGCGGTCAGCCGGCTGATTCCAACAGCACCAGCACCCAGTACTTCACCATTACAGCACCAGAAGGCGCTGGTGATACGGTTCATGTCAAAGTTGTAAAAACTGACGCTGAAGGAACTACAACCGTTATTGATGAAACAAGAAATCTGTCTGACTTCCCCTTCAGTATTGCCGTAACAGGTACCGGCAGCGGTACTGTCACCGGTACAGTGGATGGACAGACAACATTGTCCGAAAACGTAACCTTCTGAGAATAAGGAGTAACATATGCTGGATGGAGTGATTTTGAAAGGAATCGGCGGATTCTATTATATTGATACGGTGCAGGGCATATATGAATGCCGTGCCAGAGGGATTTTCCGTAAGGAGGGCATTCGCCCGACGGTTGGGGATTCCGTGCAGATTTCTGTGCTGGATGAAGCCAACAAAAAAGGAAGTCTGGATGTGATCCTCCCCAGAAGAAATGAGCTGATCCGTCCCAGAGTTTCCAATATTGATCAGGCGGTCATTGTCTTTGCGGCAAAAAGCCCCAATATGAATCTGGATCTGCTGGACAGATTTTTGCTGCTGGCAGAAGAACAGGAACTGGATATTGTTATCGTGATTAACAAGATCGACAGAGATAAACAAAACAAATACGAGGATGCTGCTGCTCTTTACAGAGCGGCAGGCTATCCTGTTATCTGCACCAGTGCGGAAAAGGGCATTGGCATTGAGGAATTACGGAAGGCATTGGAAAACAAAATTTCCGTATTCGCAGGCCCTTCCGGCGTAGGCAAAAGCAGCCTCATCAACGCCGCTTTCCCCGGTTTAGAGCTGAATACAGGGGAAATCAGTGAGAAGATACAGCGGGGTCGTCATACCACCCGTCATGCAGAGCTGATTCGTATTACAGAACAGAGCTATATCGTGGATTCTCCCGGTTTTACCTCTCTGTTCCTGAACCATATCCCGTCAGATAAATTGCAGTATTATTTCCGGGAATTTCAGCCTTTTCTGCACAAATGCTATTACAATGGCTGCGTGCATATCAATGAGCCGGACTGCGCCATAAAGGAACAGATCGGTGAAGCCATTGACAGCCGCAGATATGAAAGATACAAAATGCTTTATGAGGAACTGGAAAACGAAAGGAGAAACTGAAATGGCTATTTATTTGTCCCCTTCTATGCTGTCCATTGATTTCACAAAGGTAGGCGAACAGCTGGCAATTGTGGAACAGGCAGGGGTGCCTTATATCCATCTGGATGTAATGGATGGTGTGTTTGTACCCAATATTTCTTTTGGGATTCCCGTCATCAAGGGGATTCGCAAAGCCAGCAACATGGTTTTTGACGCCCATCTGATGATTGTAGATCCGGAGCGTTATGTGGAACAGTTCCGTGACGCTGGGGCTGATATCATCAATTTCCATGTGGAAGCCACCAAAGACCCTGCAGGCTGCATTGCGAAGATCAAAGAAAGCGGCGCAAAAGTGGGTATCACCATCAAGCCCAAAACACCTGTGGAAACCATCAAACCTTACCTGAAAGATGTGGATATGGTTCTGGTCATGACCGTAGAACCCGGTTTTGGCGGTCAGAAATTCATGGCAGATCAGGTGCCTAAGATTACCCAGCTGGCAGCATGGAAAAAAGAAATGGGCCTTTCCTATGACATTGAAGTTGATGGCGGCATCACACTGGATAACGTCAGAGAAGTACTGGATGCAGGCGCCAATGTCATCGTGGCAGGCTCCGCTGTGTTTGGCAAAGAAGATATTGCCGGTGCGGCAAAAGGCTTTATGGAAATTTTCAAGGAGTATGAGGCAGAATGAAAGCAGTATTGTTTGCAGGGGCAGCCATAACGGATTACAGTTTTTGTGAGAAGTATTTGCAGGATGCAGATTGCATCATCTGTTGTGACGGCGGCATGCACCATGCAAAAGCCCTTGGGATTACACCGGATTACATCGTGGGAGATTTTGATTCTGTACGACCGGAAGTGCTGGAAGAATATCGGAATATGGGCATTTCCATTCGTCAGTTTCCTACTCACAAAAATGAAACAGATATGCAGCTTGGTATGCTTCTGGCTTTGGAACTGGGGGCAACGGAATTGGTGCTCATTGGCGGGATTGGCGATCGTTTCGATCATACCCTTGCCAATGCCCATCTGCTGCTGTATCTGCTGAAAAAAGGCGTTCGCGGCATTCTGGTCAATGAGAAAAACCGTGTGGAACTCATTGATAAAGAAGTCACCCTCCATGGACAAGCAGGGGATCTAGTTTCTACCATTCCTTTGAGTATGCTGGTGGAAGGCGTGACGCTGGAAGGTCTGGAATATCCTCTGGTGGATTATGATCTGGCACTGGATGATAAACTGGTGGCTGTCAGCAATGTCATGACAGGCACCGAAGCAAAAGTGAAAATCCGAAAAGGGTATCTGTTTGTCATGCAGACAAGAGATTAAAGAAGAAAGTGGGAACGGTAAAAGCCGTACCCACTTTTTTTGTTGGTGATACAGGCAAATTTGCTGTCCCAATGGCATAACATGAATCAGGTTGGTTTGTGGAGGGATTGGATGGCAACCATTAGCCTATGTATGATTGTAAAAGACGAAGAATTGACCTTGGAACGCTGTCTGCAATGCGCAAAAGGTTTTGCCGATGAAATCGTGGTGGTGGATACAGGTTCTACCGACAGGACAAAGAAAATTGCGGAGAAATATGCGGATGTGGTCTGTGATTTCCAGTGGCGTGCGGACTTTGCGGCAGCGAGAAATTTTTCTTTTTCCAAAGCCACTAAGGATTATTGTATGTGGCTGGATGCGGATGATGTGGTGCCGGAGTCAGAGCAGAAAAAAATTGTGGCACTGAAAGGAAAATTGACGGAAACGAAAGCAGATGTGGTGATGATGCCTTATGATGTGGCTTTTGATGCAGGGGGAAAGCCTACGTTTTCTTATTTCCGGGAACGGATTGTGAAGAACACAGGACGTCCTTTGTGGGAAGGACGGGTACATGAAGTCATTACCCCTTATGGAAATATCCTCCATGAGGATATCCACGTGGAGCATCGAAAGGAAAAAGCCTATGACACAGACCGAAATTTGCTGATTTATGAAAAGATGCGAGCAGAAGGCTGTATATTCAGCCCCAGAGAGCAGTTTTACTATGCCAGAGAATTATATTACCACGGACGATATGAAGAAGCCATAAACGAATTTCGCATGTTTATGGGCAGGGAAGGGGCGTGGCTGGAAAACAAGCTGGAAGCCTGTCGGCAGATGGCCATTTGCTATGGACAGCTGCAAAAACCACAGGAGCAGCTGGAAGCGCTGTTTTACAGTTTTACGCTGGATTTGCCCCGGGCGGAAACATGTTGCGATTTGGGACGGTATTATTTCGATAGACAGGCGTGGAGAGAAGCCGCTTTCTGGTACGAAACAGCTTTACGAGTGGAAAAACGGAAAAATGGCGGCGGATTTATTCGAGAGGACTGTTATGGGTATCTGCCTTGCATTCAGCTTTGTGTCTGCTATGACCGCTTGGGACGACGGGAAAAAGCTGTTTCCTATAACGAAATGGCAGCAGTATTCAAGCCGGAGGACAGGGCTGTGGCCTATAATCGGGCATATTTTGCAAATGTATCTCAAGCATAAAAAATGGCACTGCCTTTTTGCGGCAGTGCCATTTTGATTTTCATAAAGATTTGCCTTACAGAAGTGCAACGCCTGCAGCTTTGCAGACATCAATGGTTTCCTGATCCCAGATGGAAGACTGTACTTCGCCGATGTGGGCTTTGCCCAGTAGCAGCATGCACAGACGGGACTGACCGATACCACCGCCGATGGTGCAGGGCAGTTTGCCTTCCAGCAGCATTTTGTGATATGTCAGGGAACGTCTGTCGTCGCAGCCAGCTTTTGTCAGCTGTTTGTCCAGAGAAGCAGCGTCTACACGGATACCCATAGAGGAAATTTCCAGTGCGTTGTCCAGTACGGGGTTGTAGAACAGCAGGTCGCCATTAAGCTGCCAGTCATCGTAGTCAGGCGCACGACCGTCATGGCGTTCGCCGGAACGAAGAACGTCACCGATCTGCATGATGAATACAGTTTTGTATTCTTTTACAATAGCGTTTTCTCTTTCCTTTGGTGTCAGGTCAGGATATTTGTCTTCCAGTTCCTGAGAAGTGATGAATGTAACTTCTCTGCACAGTTCTGTTTTGATGCGAGGATATTTTTTCTTCAGCACTTCCAGTGTGTCGCAGATGCAGATCACAATGCCCTGTACAGTGAATTTGAGTTCCTGAATGTTGCGTTTTTCCGGTGTGATGACTTTTTCCCAATCCCACTGGTCAACATAAATAGAATGGAGATTATCCAGGGTTTCATCACGACGAATAGCGTTCATATTGGTATACAGACCTTTGCCGGGACGGAAGTCGTAGCGGTAAAGAGCCATTCTTTTCCATTTTGCCAGAGAGTGTACCACTTCAGCAGTTACGCCGGTAGCAGGCACTTCAAAGCTTACGGGACGTTCTACACCGTTCAGATTGTCGTTCAGTCCAGTGGTAGGATCAACGAACAAAGGTGCGGATACCCGTTTCAGATTCAGTGTCTGAGACAGATGTTCTTCAAAAGTCTGGTGAATCAGACCGATTGCGTTTTGTGTTTCATATAAAGTAAGTACAGACTGATAGCCTGCGGGAATATATGTTTTACTCATGAAAACCCCTCATTTCTCCTGTGATATTTCATACCTATTCAGCATATCATAAACGGCGGATTTGTCAAGGGATGGTGCGTCCTTTGCGGAAAAATCTCCTCTTTGGGCCGCTGTAAAACAGAAAAAAGGACTTGACAGTTAATTCCTACACTTGTATGATATAGTAAAACATACAAGTGTAGGAATTGAAAGGAGGGAGCCTTATGCAAAAGCTTCCCGATACGGAACTGGAGATCATGCAGGTGATCTGGAAGGAAAACAGAGTGCTTTCCACTTCAGAAATTAAAGAAAAACTGGAAATGAGCCGCCCGTGGAATGTGTCAGCCCTTCAGACACTTTTGAATCGGCTCATTGACCGTGGGTTTCTTTCCAGCTACAAAGAAGGAAAAAACAGATATTATGAAATCACTGTGAAAGAGGAGGACTATCTGGCTTTTGAAAACAGCATGTTTTTGCGGAAAGTCAATGCCAACTCTTTGACAAAACTGGTAGCGTCTTTGTACCGCAGCCACACCATTTCCGATGCGGATTTAGATGACTTGGCGAAGTTTATCGAGGAGAAAACAGGAGGTGCATGAGAATGTTATGGGAAACCATGATACAATGGGCACCTGTGGTGCTGCGCAGATGTTTTGACGCTGTCTGGCAGGTGACACTGCCTTGGATTATCACCATTTTGCTCCTGATGTTGCTGCGGCCGTTTCTCCTGCAGCGATACAGCGTGAAGTGCTACCTGAACTGTATGAGAATCATGATGGGGCTTCTGATTATGTCAATGACTGCATACAGCGGCAACGCTTACTGGCAGATTCCGGGGCCGGATACATTGTTTTCTCATGAAGTGCAGGAAAGCCAAATGGAAGAAGAAAGTTTGCCTGCTGTTTCTACAGAAGAAAATTTTGCCAAACAGCAGGAAACTTCTGTCGTGCAGACACAAAGCCAGCAACAGACAACAGAAACACCTGTGCCAACAGCGCAGCAAGAGAAACAGACATTGCCAGAGCTGTATCAAATCTGGGCAGTGGGGATGGTATTGTTCCTGCTGTTTCATCTGGTGCAGTATGGGCGTATGCAATGGTATCTTCACAAAGGCAGAGAAAAGATTACTGACCCGGCACTGCTGGAGAGTTACCAGCAGCTTCATAAAGATATGCCGATTTTGGTTCGAAAACCGCGGATTTACTGTCATCGAGGCTTGCCCAGTTCCATTTGTGTGGGATTGTTCCGCAAGACTATATATGTGGATACCCAAGATAGGGATTTGGAAGAAATGAAGTGGGTGCTGCGTCATGAGCTGTATCACTGTGATAATGGAGATATGTTGGGCAGATGGGTTTTTCTGGTGGTACAGTCAATGCACTGGTTCAATCCCCTCATGTACTGGCTCATTGACCAGCTGGAATGGAGCACAGAACTAGAATGCGACGCAAAAGTGGTGGAAGGAGCGGATTTGCAGGCACGCAAGGCGTATAGCATGGCAATTCTGAACAGTATTCGAGAAGGAAATCGGAAAAGAGCCAGACTGTCCACAGCTTTTGTGGAAAATCGAAAAACACTGGAAAAAAGATTGGAGGCGATTGTGGATATGCAGCAAAAGAAGAAAGGACGAATGATGTCTTTTTTGGTAACAGCAGCGGTGATATTCTGTTTTACCTTTGTAGGATGTACGCCTGTGGAATCCCAGCAGACCACAGAAGCCGTGCAGACGGATTTGACACGAGAATTGTATGATGCCAGAACGCCTTACATCGGCAGTGCCTCCGATGTAGGAAAAATACTGGGACTGCTGCCATTGCCCAATGGGCTGACGACCCATGAAGAAGGCATGGAACTTTTTACAGACGAAGGAAGTCCTTTTGGTGCCAAACAGCATTTGATGTTCACAGAAGCCACTACAGAAGCGGAAAAGCAGGCTTTGCTTTCCAATACAGATCAGCTGGAACGAAATGCGTATCTGTTCTTAGCATTGGTGGATAATGCGGACTTTCTGGAATATAAAATACACGATACCCCTACAACGGAAAGTGTGACATTCCGTTTTGACAGACAGACGGCGGAAAAATATTATAGTGATATAGACCTTCGCTCCTTTACGTCAGATTTTGATACTTTTGCCGCTTTTGTGGAAGAACTGAATACCCTTTTTGACTGTCCCTTTACGGAAACACTGGAAACAGCAGGCCGTGAAAACTGGGTGGAAAACTACCGAATCGCTATGGAGTTGGTGCAGAATATCAGCGCAGAAATGCCTTTGCAGGGGGACTTTGCAGCATGGGCAGACCAGATGCGGCAGTCAGAAGCGTTTGCGCAGCTTGTGGCATTGGGAGATGATGCACTGATTTATTGCCTGATGCAGATGCCCGGTGGCACGGATACAGAAAGTTATGTGGCGATGTTGGCGGCGGATGAATTGGCTTACGGCAGCAGAAGAGATGGCGCAAGTTTTGATGAAACGCCGGAAGAATGGTATCAGGTTTATTGTGCGTTGGATTCCCAGTATGCGGTGCATTTTTATAAAGGTTTGGAACAGGAGTATGCCCAGATGCCCGAAGCGGAATACCTGTCTTTATCCAAAGAAGCAGCCCGTTCCCGGGTAACATCCAAAGAAACAGCAGTGCAGGCAGTATATAAAGCCCTTTCTGATTATATGGAAGAGGATACATTGAATGGACATGAATTGGTAGTGTTTGCGCCATTGGTCTTGGATGTGGCAGAAACCGAAGATACCTTACAGGTATGCTGTGTGGTGGGCAATGACAGATACCGCATGAACCGCATCGGAAATCAAGGCTACTGCCTGCTCAATGAAGGCGGTTCCCGTGTGCCTGCTCGTCTGGACTTTGTGAAAGAACAGGGAGAATGGAAGCTGGAAGAAATCCATTGGGCAAAAGATGGCAGTGGATATGCTCCTTCCATCAAGGAAATGGCACCCAATGAGGACGTGGCGCAGAAAATGATTGGTTTCGATGGGAAAGATATGACATGCCTGCTTTATGACAATTTGATTCAGTACATGAATGTGACAGATACCTCTTACATGGTTTATGATATGGGGTATAAAACAGAAGATTTACAGCAGGAACTGCGTCAGTTTTTACAGCTGGCATAATGCAGAATCATAAAAAAGCCGGAATCCTTTGTAAGGATTCCGGCTATCTTTGTTTTCTGAAAAGCCTTTGCATCTATACCGGCTGAACAGATTCAGCAATCTTTTCCATGTCCTGTTCCTGCATTTCCCCGCGCAGGATACAGGTCAGGTTTCCCTGTTTCCAGCATAATGTGTTTCCAAGCTGGCTTTTCTGGAATTGGTAAGTGCCTTCCTGCAAGGTCTGTCCTTCTTCCATACCGCTTTGTTTTGCAATGTATGCAGCATCATTGGACTGAAGGAACCAAAGGGATTCCGTCTTTATTTCTGGTGGAGAGAAGTCGTGTCTTTTGTTTCGTCCAGGAATAAATTTTTGAAAATAGCATTCTACTGTAACCGTGTCACCATCTATTTTGGATTCAGCGTGATTCAGTTTCATATCTTCTGGCATGGTGGTAGGAAAATACATTTCTTCCGGTTTGGTTTCTGCCAAAAGGGCGGTTACTTCCTGTCTGTCTGTATCTGAAAGTTCTTTCCATATGGTTTCACTCTGACTGGGTTTGAGAAATAAGTAAAGCACACCCACAAGAATGACAAATAAAAGCCCGCCTTTTTTCCATAAAAAACGCAAAGCAGGTCACCTCTTTTCCTTATGCATCGAAAACGGTTTTATAATTACAGTAAAGTTTAGCATCTTTTCATAAGGAAAACAACAACAGAACGAAATATTACTATTTTTTTAAGAATATTGCAAAAAGAATTGTGTGCTATATACAAAAAATAGAATCTGTTGTAGAATGTAGAAAACCAAAATAGAAAAGGGGCTGAAAAACACAGCAGAAAGGTTTTTTGTTTTGAAGAGGCATAGATAAAAAGGGGGATATTTTATGGAAGAAAAATACGATGAAAAGAATCAGGGTACCTGGGCGAACAATGCGCAAACGCCGGATATCCTAAAGGACGGAAATATTCTGGAAAAAGAAACTGTCCAGAAAGAACATGCAGCAATTCTGGGAAAATGGCTGTGGATTTTGTTCTGGCTCATCATTCCAAGTGCCATTGCAGGTATTTTGGGGAACAAAACTCTCTTTGGTGAGGAATCGGTTGTTTATGTCTTTGGAACCATCCTGTCCATGGTGGTGGGGATTTTGTATGGCGTGATTCTGATACCCATGAGAAGTGTCGAAGAAAGATACCGGATGGCTGGTATATTCAGCATCTTGTCTGTGGTATTGTCTATGTCATTGGAAATCATTTCTATGGAAAATCCGCTGGCGGTTATGCTCATTGGATTGCTGGCGCTGGTTGTGGGATTGGTAGCGAAATATTATGAATTCCATAGCCATGCGGCAGTATTGCAAAATGTTGATCTGGCATTTTCTCAAAAGTGGCTGACACTGTGGAAATGGTATTGCATCATGATTGTCGGCTTGATTGCGAGTACGTTAATTGTTTTTATTTCCATTTTGCTGGCGGCGCTGCTTCTGCTTGTCTTTGCCATTGGTACCTTTGTTGTTGCCATTGTGCAGCTGGTTTACCTGTATAAAATGGCAAGACTGTTCCAGAGATATGCCTGAAAAAGAAATATGTTTGTAAAAGAATGGCGTTTTGGGGCATCTTTATAAGAAAAGAAGGCTGAAATCCTTATCAGGGTTTCAGCTTTTTTCTTTTGTAACAAATAGATAACAAATATTACACCAATATATCAAAAGGTGTACAGATTTCTTAAAACAGCAGACAAAAAATGGGTTTCTGCTATACTGGGGTTAGAAGCAAATGGTCAGGACGGAATAGGGGGACTTTATATGAAAAAAGGGTTTTGTATTTTACTGAGCAGTGTTATGCTTATGGGGACAGTGCCCGTATATGGACAGGTACCTCAGATGGAACAGGTGACACATACCTATCGGGCAGAAGTTGGCACAAAGAATTTTTACAAGGATGACGTGCTGCAGCCTTTGGATACAGAAATTTATCTGAAAGACGGCTATGTGATGCTGCCAGTGCGGACGTTCTTTACAGCCATGGGAGAGCAGACGCTCATTGATTGGAATCGGGAAGAACGAATTGCCTCTGTCCTACAGGGAGAAAATGCCATCACGCTGGATGTGGATGAAAATGAAATTCTGGTCAATGGAGAAGTGTTTCCTGTGTCAGGCAAAATGGAAACAAAAGACGGGCGTCTGTTTGTGCCGCTGCGGAACTGGAAACATATTCTCAATGCTTGCAATTATTCGTTGACAGATGAGGATATTGTCTGGAACAGCGCAGAGCAGGAAGCCGTTGTCAAAATCAAGGAAAGCAAAATTGCGGAACAGCAAGATGTGCGGGAAGTGGTACTTTCCGGGGAAGGACAGGCACCAAACTATGCCATGGAAATGACAGAACAGTATGACTTCATTGAGAATGCAGGCGATGGATATTTTATTGCGCTGAAATATGGAGAAGATGATTCGGTAGGCGTGATTATGGCAGGCCCGGAATGCGATTATGATGTGATTGACAGCACAGGAAAGGTATTGATTGACTTTCCGGCGCATCGTGTTTTCCAGCTGGAATATCTGGGAGAAGATCTGTTTTATGTGACCAGCGCAGATCGCAGTGAGAAATATGTGGTAGATCAGACAGGAAAGACCATTTTTACATTGCCTTATGACAGAATTCTGGCTTATTCCGAAGGAATGGCAGTTGTTGGCGATATGGTCAACGGAGAATACCTGTATGGCTATGTAGATTTAAAAGGAAATCTCCAAATTCCTTTGCAATTTACAAAGGCGGAACCATTTTCCGAAGGTGTTGCAGCAGTCAGTCTGGGGGAACTGGCTGACAAAAAATGTGGATTTGTTGATAAAAAAGGCGATTTTGTCATCGAGCCTGTTTATAGATCCTGTGGAAGTTTCCAAGAAGGATTAGCAATGGTGCGGACATCAGAAGGCGTAGGATTTGTGAATCATCAGGGGGAATTTGTGATTTTTCCGGTATATAGATCAGCAAGTAATTTTGTCAACGGAACAGCATTTGCCGTTACAGGGGAAAATAATGAGATCTGGATCATTGCCGATACAGGAAAGAAATTGCGGAAAATCACAGAAGTGAAAGACGGCAGTGTATCGGCGGAAGGAAATGACCGATTGATGCAGGTAGAATATATCGTAGAGGGCGTTTCAGGAGCAGACCATACCCATGTGGTACAAAATTATGATAAAAATGGAGCCATTTCCAAAACGGCTTTCGATTTGGAAAAAGGAATGTCAGAAGGGCTTGCGCCAGTGTATGACGATACACAGAAAATGATGGGTTATGCCGATGAAACAGGAAAAATGATCATTACGCCATCTTTTACAAAGGCAGAGCCATTTCAGGATGGTTATGCGGTGGTAAAACGTTTGATAGAAAAATCTGATGGTTCCCGTGACGAAGAATGGGGTATCATTGCAAACCCGTTGATGAAATGACAGATGAGGGGGGACTTTGTATGAAAAAAGGGTTTTGTATTCTGCTGAGCAGTGCCTTGCTTATGGGAACGGTGCCTGTGTATGGAAATGATGTGGAAAAGGTGACACATACTTATCGGGCGGACGTTGGCACGAAGAATTTCTATAAGGATGATGTGTTGCAGACTTTGGATACGGAAATCTACCTGAAAGACAGCTATGTGATGCTGCCGGTGCGGACATTTTTTACAGCGGTGGATGAAAACGCCCAAATTATATGGGACAGAGAGAAACAAACAGCAACGGTATGGATGGGGGAATACCGTATCCTGCTGGATGTACCGAAAAATAAGATACAGGTAGCATATGGCAATATCAACGTATCAGGCAAATTGGAAGTGAAAGAGGGTCGTTTGTTTGTACCCCTGCGAAACTGGCAGGAAATCTTGAAACGCTGTAATTATGAAATGGATAAGGACAGCATTGTCTGGGACAGTGAAAAAGGCGAAGCCATTGTGAAAGTTAGTGAATATGTCATCAACAGGGAACAGGAGTTGGCAAAGACAGAAATCAAGGGGAGAGGTGAAACCCCTGCTTATCTGGTGGAGCCTACAGAAGCATATGATTTTATCTGGAATGCAGGTGACGGTTATTTCATTGCAGAAAATTACAGTGATGAAAACGACCAGACGGTTTTTGACAGTACCGGAAAGGTACTTGCCACATTTGCACCCGGAACAGCGCATCATGTTGGATATTTGGGAGAAGACCGTTTCTGTATTTATGAGTATGAAGGAAAAGAACGCCCGGCATATGTGGTGGATGCCAAAGGAAACAAGTTGTTTTCCGCAGACTATGACCAGATTTGGTCCTATGCTGAAGGGTTGGCATTGGTTCGGGAAAAAACGGAAAATGGTTATCGGTATGGATATATAGATACAGAAGGGAATTTGCAGATTCCCATGAAATATGGTTCGGCAAGATCTTTTTCAGAAGGACTGGCGCCAGTTTCCATGAGCGAATCTGGCATTGGGCAGTATGGCTTCATTGACACAAAAGGGAATGTGGTCATTGAACCGAAATACCGCTCTGCAGATCCTTTTCGGGAAGGTTTGGCACATGTGCAGGCGATTTCCGGGGAAGGTTTCATCAACCATCAAGGAGAAGAAGTGGTTCCGCCTCAGTATGGTTTTGTCAGTGATTTCCAAAATGGCACCGCTTTTGCTGTTACAAAAGATCAGAAGCAGATTCTTGTCATTGATAAAACTGGGAAAGAAGTCAGAAAGTTATTGGAATCTACAGATGCATTATCCTATTTTTATTTCCCGGAAAGTGATTTGCTGGAAGTAGATTATCCGCAGGGGTACCAAGGTACTGGGCGATACTATGACAAAAACGGAGAAATCTCCAGAGAAACCTATGAACTTCGGTCTGGTTTTTCAGAAGGGCTTTCTGCTGTCCTTGATAAAGAAACAGGAAAATACGGCTATGCTGATGAAACAGGAAATATGGTCATTTCTCCGCTGTTTGATGAGGTAGAAAGATTCTCGAATGGATATGCAGTGGTGAAACAGATGATTCCAAATGAAAATGGCACAAGAAATGTAAAAGTAGGAGTTATCAAAAATCCTTTGATGAAATGATACATAAAGGGGGAATTTTACATGAAAAAAGGGTTTTGTATTTTACTGAGCAGTGCTTTGCTTTTGACAGGGACAGTACCGGCATGGGCGAAGGAAGAACGCCTGTTGCAGGAACCTCATGTGTATCGTGGGATAGTTGGTACGACAAATTTTTACAAGGATGATGTCTTACAGTCTTTGGATACAGAAATCTATCTGAAAGACGGCTATGTGATGCTGCCTTTGCGGACATTTTTTACATCCATCAATCCTGATGCGCAAATCTATTGGAATGGCGCAGACCAGCAGGCAGGGGTGCTTCTGGGCGAAAGTTCTGTATTTTTGTATGTGAAAGAAAATAAGATGGTTGTCAACCGCAGAGAGCAGCCTGTGGTGGGGCAGATGGAAGTGAAAAACGGTCGGTTGTTCATTCCTCTGCGGAACTGGCTTACCATACTGAATCAATGTGGGTATCAGTTGACAGATGCAGACCTTCAGTGGGACAGCACCAAACAGGAAGTGACTGTAACCGTTCGGGAAAATCAGATTATCTATGAAGAAAATCTGAAAACACCTGTCATTTCCGGAGAGGGACAAGCACCTGTCTATGGGGTAGCGCTGACAGATACTTACGATGAAATACGAAATCTGGGGGATGGATATTTCCTTGGAGTTGATGATACAGAAGGATATTTCAAACGTGCTTACGATATTCTGGACAGCACTGGAAAAGTGAAAGGCCATTTTGCACCGGGAGAAATCTTTGATTTGAGATATCTGGGAGAAGGGCTGTTTTGTGCTTACACAGAGGACGGAAATGCGGAATATGTTATGGATGAAAAGGGACAGAAACAGTTTGATATGGTGTATGATTCCATGAATACTTACGCAGAAGGGTTGGCACGGGTAAGAAGTGAAAAAGATGAACGTGCGGCAGTTGGTTATGTGGATGCAAAGGGAACCTTGCAGATTCCTTTGCAATTTGCCAGCGGCAGAGATTTTGCCGAAGAACGGGCAGTGGTTCAGGATTTGAAAACAGGAAAAGAAGGGTTCATTGACAAGAATGGAAACTATGTTGTGGAACCGAAGTACAAATTTTGTGAAAGTTTTCAGAATGGAATGGCTCTGGTAGAAACAGAACAGGGATATGGATATATCAACCTTCAAGGGGAAGAAGTCATTGCACCCCAGTATGTATGGGCATCTGATTTTTATGATGGCACAGCTTATGTGCTGGAAGAACAAAATGGTCCTGTTTGGCTCATTAATACAAAGGGCGAGAAAGTCAGAAAAATAGCAGACCAGCCCGGAGATTTGTATGAGAGCAATGCATATTGTTTGCGGATCACGCAGGATGTGGTGCTGCCTTCCGGCGTAGAGGAAGATGTAGACCGTTATTATGACAAGAATGGAGAAATCTCCATGGAACAGGGTAAACTGCTTTTCAGACTTTCTGAAGAACTTTGCTCTGTGTTGGATGAAAAGACGCAAAAATATGGATACGCCGACGAAACTGGAAAAATGGTCATTTCTCCTGTATTTGATGAGGCAAAACCATTTCAGGATGGATATGCGGTGGTACAAGTGCAGGATCAATGGGGTATTGTAAAAAATCCACTTTTGCAGAAATGATGCTGCATTGCAATAAGTTATATTTTTGACAATAAATACAGATAAAAAAAGGTATGGTTTTACATCCATACCTTTTTTGTTTCCATCAAAACCTTATTTTATAGGGATTTTTCCGTAGATAAAAGGGGATTGTTTCGTTGATTCGGAAGAAAAACTATGGTAAAATAATATCAGAAATATTTGATTTATTGGTATATCATTCTATGATATGCGGCACAAAAGGAAAGAAGATATTGGGGAGAGAGTGACTATGGATCAGAAAAAAGCGCTGCATGTAATGGCGTATGAACACATCAAAAATATGGTATTGGAAGGTAAAATGGAGTACGGTGAAATCTATTCGGAAACCAAGATTGCCAAGGAAATCGGGATTTCCCGCACGCCTGTCAGAGATGCCATACAGTATCTTTCTCAGGAAAAATACATTGATATTTTGCCTAACAAAGGATTTTGTCTGCATAAAATGGGCATACAGGACTTTGTGGATACCAATCAGATTCGTACAGCCATTGAAGGATACTGTGGCAGAGAAATTGCCCAGAAAGCGCATTTGGAAGAAACAAAGGAAACTTTTGACCTGCTGGAATCTTTTTTGAAACAGCAAAAGGAAGCTTTGGAACAGGAGTCAGTGACGGCGTTTTTTGAAGCGGATATGCAGTTCCATATTCAATTGGTCAGCCATATTGCCAATCGGGAACTGAACAACCTTTTTGGCACTTATATGTACCGTATGCGCAATCTGGCGCTGCATTCACTGCATGTGCCGGGACGTATGGAAAAGACATATCAGGAGCATCTGGAAATTTTTGAAAACATGAAACAGGGGAATATGATTCAGACTTATGAAAGCATTGTGTATCATATGGAAAGCCCCAGAAACATCAGTATAGACGAAGATTAAAAAAGCAGGTATTCCCTTTTGGGAATACCTGCTTTTTATGATATAAAAGAGATGTTTTAATAGGAAAATCATTACATGAAGAAGCTTAATACAAGGACTTCCACAACACCCACGGCCCATGCGATGGTTGAGGTTACGGACCATGTGATCAGCTGATCTTTTGCTTCTTTGACACCCAGTGTACGGTTAACAACCCAGAAGTAGCTGTCGTTGAAATAACCGAAGAACAGGGAGCCTACGCAGCAGGCGATGCTGCCCAGCAGAGGGCTGACGCCGGAAGCGATGATGATAGGAGCGGAGATACTTGCTGCTGTTGTCATAGCAACTGTACCGGAACCCTGAATGAAACGCATCAGTGTGGAGATGATCAGAGGCAGAATGATGATGGGGATAGCTGTCTGAGACAGACCTTCCGCGATGTATGTACCCAGACCAGAGTCTTTGATGATCTGACCCAGAGCACCGCCGCCGCCGGTAACCAGCATGATGATACCAGCAGACATCATACCTTTTTCCATTTCAGCCAGTGCTGTGTGACGATCCAGATTTTTGCCCAGACCGAAAATAGCAACTACCAAGCCCAGACCAACGGCTACGATGGGCTGACCCAGGAAGATCAGGACTTCCATAGGGCCTGTTGTTTTGCCCAGGGCAGAAGCGATGGTGTTGATCAGGATCAGTACGATGGGAACGATCAGAGGCAGGAAGGACTGCAGTGTGCCGGGCAGGCCTTCTTCTTCCATTTTGAATGTGTTTTCGTATGTAGGTTCCTGATAAGGCATGGATACAAATTCGCCGTCTTCATTGGGAATCTGATAGTATTTTTTGCTCAGGTATAATCTAGCGTAAGCAATACATGCGATTGCCATAGGGATTGCCAATACGATGGTCATCAGGATGAATTTGCCGACGTCGATGCCGAAGATACCGCATACGCCCAGAGGACCGGGAGTAGGAGGAACCAGAGAGTGGGTGATTACCAGACCAGCTGCCAGTGCAACACCCAGCCCGATGACAGATTTTTTGGTTGCTTTAGAAATCGCTTTTGCGATGGGGGAAAGTACCACAAACCCGGAGTCACAGAAAATGGGGATGGATACCAGGAAGCCTGTCAGAGCCAGCGCTTCTTCTTCTCTTTTTTTGCCAAAGAGTTTCAGGAAGGTGAATGCCATTCGCTTGGCAGCCCCTGTTACTTCAAATATCTGCCCCATCATAACACCGAAGCCGATGATGATACCAATACTGCCCAGTGTACCGCCAAAGCCGGTGGTGATGGAATTGATGATGCCAAATGTTTTTCCGTCGTCTAATGTGATGTTTGTCAAAGGCATGCCGCCAACAACACCAACGATGATGGTAGAGATGATCAGTGCCAAAAATGCCTGTACTTTTGTTTTCAGTACCAGGAAAATCAGTACGATAATACCAATGGCAAGACCTAATAACATTCTGTCGCCGCTTAATCCGCCGATCATAGTCATAACCTCCCTTAAATAAATACGTGATTATTTGGTGAAATAAGGTGCATATTTTGCTGCCAGCAGAATGGCTTCGATCATGCTGACTGCGCTTACTTTCCCAGTGCCGGCAATATCAAAGGCTGTGCCATGGTCTACGGAAGTACGCAGGATAGGCATGCCGTTTGTGATGGCAATGGTTTTTTCAAAGTCCAGAGTTTTGGTAGCGATATGTCCCTGGTCATGGTAGAGGGACAATACGCTGTTGTATTTGCCGATGGCAGCCTGATGGAATACGGAGTCTGCGCCAATGGGGCCGACAACAGGGTAGCCTTCTGCCTGCAATTCTTCTACGGCAGGGATGATTTCGTTCACTTCTTCCCAGCCGAACAGACCATGTTCCCCGCTGTGAGGGTTCAGGCCGGCAATTGCCATGGTGCCATCCTGTACGCCCAGTTTCCGCAGAGCTTCCAGGCAGCGTTTTACATAGTCTTTGATTCTGTCTTTTTTGATCATGTCCAGCATATCCCGCAGGGAAACGTGTCTGGTCAGGAAGAAAACACGCATGCCGTTTGTTTCAAACATGGTCAAAGGATCTTCTGTGTTTGTCAGTGCGCCAAAAATTTCTGTGTGACCGATAAAGTTGATGTTTCCGGCTCTCAGAGATTCTTTATTGATGGGTGTTGTGGCAACGGCATCCACTCTGCCAGCATTGGCAAGGGCAATGGATTTTTCAATGTAAGCAAAGGCTGCCTGACCGCACATGCCGTTGACTTTGCCATATTCGAATTTTGCCAGATCTACGTTGTCCAAATCAATGAGGTTCAGAACGCTGGGGCGGAAATCGCCGTCTTCGGGTTCTGCAATTACATGAACGGTAATATCTGCGCCAGTGATTTCGATGGCTTTGTCGATGATTTTTTTATCACCAATGACAACGCATTCAGCAGCATCGAAAACTTCCTGAGATGCAATAGATTTTACGACAATTTCGGGACCAACGCCCGCAGGATCTCCAAGGGGGATCGCAATTCTAGGTTTCTTATTCATGGAAATTCCTCTCTTTCCGTTTGTTTTTTCTTTAAATGTAAAGTTTTTCTTTCAGATAGGTAATGCAGCGGTTGATGGCATCCCGTTCACCCTGACTACCGCCTTTTGTGATGATATGGATGCCTGCAAAATCGCCGGTCAGGAATTGACCATAGGCTGCCAAAGGCAATACTTCGTCAGACAGGGATAATCCGGCGGTCTGGAATTTTTTGCAGACAGCTACGGTCACATCGCCGCCGCTGGTATACAGACCTTTATATTCCGGCTGTGCTTGGAAGATACCATAAGCAATTTCCGCGAAAGCGGAGTTGATTTTATCGGTCACATCATCCATGGAGCAATGATATTTTTCCATATAAGGCTGGAAATCAATGCGGTTTTCAGGATAGATGCCGTCACCGGTTACGGTAGAAACGGTATTAAGGTGACTGACTTCCAGAATTTCATGGATGACGCGCTGAATTTCTGCGCTGCGCTGTTCTTCGCTTTCCAAAAGTTCTCTTGTTTTCACAAAGACGTTATGGATGCGCTGAGACAGCCACAGTTCTTCCATCTGTGCTTTTGTATTGGGATTCACGCTGCCGACAACGGCCAGAATCCGGTTTTTCTCTTTTTTCTGAGTGGGTGTGATGAGTTTTCTGGATAATGTTGCCGTGAAAACGCCGGGGTCAACAGCTACGATTTTCAGCTTGCTGGTGATGGCAGCATCGGCAATCAAATCCAGATCTTCCTGGGTGACACAGTCAACTACCAGAATCCGGCAGCCTTCTGCTACATGGGCTTTCATCACATCTGCCAGGTAGTGTTTGCCATGCATCAGGTCTTTCATGAGAATGGATGCTGTTTTGTATTTGCTCTGCTCATGAAAGAGGACTGCCACTTCGGACACCTTAACAGGTGTTTTCGGGTCGATGGCAATATCTGTTTTATGAAGGGGCAGGCCGTTGACCAGCATATAGCCGCCAATGACGATTCTGCCGGAAGCAGGGAAGCAGGGTGCAACAATGGCGATATAATCCTCTCCCAGACAATCCAGCATAGCATCGGTTTCGCTACCCAGATTGCCCCGCAATGTGCTGTCGATGCGGTTGGAGTATACTTTGACAGCATCATCTTTCAGAAGGCTGCAAATGTTGTATACCCTCTCATAAGCAACTTCCGGAGCAACACCGCGGCTGTCGGTGGGATAGATCACACAGTCACAGTCTTCCAATGCCTGCAAATCCATGCTTTCCGTATTCATGACCGTATAGGCCTGATAATTCATTTTTTTCAAAAGAACGCCGGTGGCATTTCCGCCGGTTAAGTCATCTGCGATTACAACACATTGTGGCATGGGAATCTCCTTTCCTTGACATGACTTCTGTCAGTTGGTTTCTTTTGTATGTCAGATTTTGCGGAAAGAAAGGGGCCCTTGCTTGGATTCGATTTCCCAAGCCATTCTTGCACTTTCTTCCAGTTCTTCCAGGCAGTAGAAGGCATCCAGCAGATTTTTGCCCCCTACAATAGGCCCGTGGTTTTCCAGCAAGAATCCATCACTGCCGGAAACACACTGGCGGAAAGCGGAAAACAGTTCTTCAGAGCCGGGCTTTCCGTAGGGAACCAGTCCCACTGTACCCAGTTTCATTTTCAGGTAAGGGGTGTACTGAGGGATGCAGTCTGTGCGGTTTTCATGTACGGCACAGGACCAAAGAGTTGCGTAAAAGCTATGTGTATGAATGACAGCCTGGATGTCTTCGCTTTTTTCATACATCATTTTGTGCAGCGGAAATTCTTTGCTGGGCTTTGGCCCGGAAATCCATTCTCCATCCAGAGTAAGTACGGAGAAATCTTCTTCTTTCAAAGTACCAAAGCAGGTTCCGCTGCCGGTGATATAAATACGATCCTTCTCTTTAAAGCTCATGTTTGCGGAGGAGCCAGTGGCTTTTCCTCTTTCGAACAAGCTGTGTGCAATCCATACTGCGGTTTTCAGATTTTCCATTTGTTCACTTCCTTGTCATTTGTAATGCACGGGCAAAGAAATCTGTCTGACCAAAGTTGCCGGATTTGAGAACAATACGGATGTTTTCATTGGACAGTGGCGCCATGATCGGCACACCCGGCGCGATGCTTTCCCCAATTTCAAAGCAATGATAGCCCAATTTTTTTGCAACGGCACTGGAGGTTTCCCCGCCAGCAACGATGATTCTTGTATATCCGTTTGCAACGGCACGTTCCGCAACGGCAGCAGTCAGACCTTCCAGCAGAGCGGCGATTTTATCTTTGCCGACTTTCTGGATTTCTGCCACGTTTTCTGCCTGATCGGAGCTGTAGAGCAGCACTTCTTCGTCTGCGTGTGCTTTCACAAAATCCCATACAGTGTCTACGGTTTCTGTACCAGACAATACAGCCATGGGATCGATTTTATAAGAAGCATATCCTTTTGTCTGGAAGTCTGCGATCTGTTCCAGAGTTGCTTTGGAGCAGCTGCCAGCTAAAACGATGCCTTTGCCGTCTACACCGTTTGTCATGCTGTCTTTGGCAGTCTGTGCCTGCTGATATTTTGCTGCCAGAGGTGCCAGAATGCCGCTGCCGCCGGTCAGAACAGTCAGGTCACCGAAAACTTCAGCGATTTTGGTGCCGTTTTCGTCGTTGACATAGTCGGGCACGATGTAGAAATGTTCTTTATCTTTGCCGAACTCATCCACAACAGCCAGAATTTCTTCTTTGCTCTTTGCCAGCAGTTCGGTGTTTACGTTCAGTGTCTGATATTTTCCCTGAGGGTCCATGAGTTTTGCAATTTCAGATTCCCACATGGGTGTCAGGGGATGGTTTTTCATATGTGTTTCGCTCAGAGGCACACCGTCTACATAAAGGATACCGTTTTCCACAGTCCGTTTATTGACGGGAAGCGCAGGGCACAAAATGGTGTATTTTTCACCAAAAGCTTCCAGCATGGCATCCACCACAGGGCCGATATTGCCTTCTTTTGTGGAGTCAAATGTGGAGCAGTATTTGAAATACAAGTGCTGCGCACCCTGTTCTTTCAGCCATGTGAAAGCAGCCATGCTGTCTGCTACAGCGCTTTTTGTTTCCTGTGTTCTGCTTTTCAGAGCAATGACAACTGCCTGACAGGGAGGAATTTCTCCATCGGGTTTTCCGTTGAACAAAATGGTTTTCATACCTTTGCTCATGAGGAAAGAGGCAGCGTCACTGGCGCCTGTGAAGTCATCGGCAACGCAGCCGATTAAAATATCCTGTTTCATATCATCCCTCCTGTTCGATTTCTGCGACAATCTTTTTCAGCAGGTGAATTGAGCGTTCTGCGCCTTCCCGGACATCGCCGTCAAAGGCTTCTGTGCAGATAGCACCCTGATAACCGCTGCGGATGACAGGTGTCAGCAGTTTTTTATAGTAGTCATAAAGAGCATCGGAAGGATATCTGCGTTCTGCGCCCACACGTTCCGCAATGTGGATGTGATGCACATAGGGCAGAGCGTATTCCAGTTCCTGAATGTCTTCCTGTTCCATAGCCATATGGTAAATATCGAATACGATTTTCAAATTGGGACGGTTGATTTTTTTCACCAAGTCTGCACCTTCCTGGATTCTCAGACCAAATGCGCTTTCGGTATGATTCAGAGATTCATACATGACGATGATGCCATAAGGTGCTGCCACATCTGCAAACATGGTCATGAACGCTTCTGTTTCTTTCCATGCTTTTTCCAGATCATCGCCTTCCTGAAATTTTCTGGATTTGGGGGAGCCGATGCCGATGGCGGAAATATGTAATTGGCTGCCGCGTTTGCAGAGAAGTTCCGCATAAGCTTTGGCTTTTTCCAAGTCGTAACCTTCCCCGGTGATAACAATGTCCGGTGTCAGTGCTGCATTGAAGCCGCAGCATTTGACACTGCCATTTTCCAGAATGGTTTTCAGTGCATTGAATTCATCGTCTGTCATTTGAGAAATCTGGTTGCCGGGCAGTTCGATGTAATCGAAGCCCAGAGCCTGTAAAATGCTGTAATTGTCAATGGTGGTGCCACATCCGTATTTCATGACAGGACCTCCTTAAGCGTTGACTTTTTTCACTTCTACGCCTGCCAGTTTTTCGAAGTACTGAACGATGCCTGCATGGTCTTCATCAAAGTGGCCTGTTACTTTCAGGTACTGCATGATTTCGAAGAGCTGGCTGGTCAGAGGCATGGGAACGTCGATGGAATGCGCAGTTGCCATAACGTTTTTGATGTCTTTGTGGTTGATGGAGATTTTGCCGCCGGGTTTGAAGTTGCGTTCGATCATCATGGGTACTTTGGCATCCAGAATCACGCTGCCAGCCAGACCGCCGCGGATTGCCTGATATACTTTTTCAGGATCAGCGCCTGCTTTGCTGCACAGTACAAATGCTTCGGAAACAGCTGCGATGGTCAGGTTTACGATAACCTGATTTGTCAGTTTGGTAACGGAACCGCTGCCGCTTTTGCCGATGAGCAGTGCGGAAGCGCCCATAGCGTCGAAATAAGGTTTCAGTTTTTCGAAGTCTGCTTCGTTGCCGCCTGCCATAAATGCCAGTGTACCGTCGATTGCTTTGGGTTCACCGCCGCTGACAGGAGAGTCTACAAAGCCAATCTGCATTGCTGCCAGTTTTTCTGCGCATGTGCAGGATTCTGTAGGTGTTACAGAGCTCATGTCACATACGACAGTGCCGGGTTTCAGATAGCCAGCCAGACCGTTTTCGCCAAAGAGTACATCCTGAACGATGGCGCCGTTAGGCAGAATCATCAGAACGATGTCACATTCTTTCCCGATGGTTTCGTAATCGCCTTCTTTTGCGCCGCCAGCAACCAGTTCTGCAACGGCATCTTTGTTCAGGTCGTTTACATACAGTTCACATCCGGCTTTCAATAAGTTTTTCGCCATGGGTTTGCCCATGATGCCAAGTCCGATAAATCCAGCTTTCATAATCGCATCTCTCCTTTGTTTGTTTTGCGTTTGTTTTATCGTAGAATCAAGTCGTTTTTATACACTCATTATATTGCATACCGGTATACCGGTCAATGACGTTTTGTAATTTCTACATAATACATATAGAAAAAGGAAAATTTTTGTTCACTATTTTTTTCTGTGTTTTGTGGGAGGAATTTATTTGTGATATGTCCATCCTGTGAGGTTATGGTAAGGGGTGGACAATTGTCTGTATTATATGAACTGGACAAAAAACGGCTGGGTATTTTGTCATTGGTTTCAAAACATATAAAAGATACGAAAAGACCGCGCAAGATTTTCTTTGAAAATTTATACAATTTTTGTACCAATATGTACCTGACATAATAAAATGCGTCCGTGTCATACTAACATTGCAACACCAAACAAACAGTTTTTTTGAAGGAGGTTTTTAACCATGAGCAACACATCTTCTACAAGCAACAAAGTAAACGTACCTGAGGCAAGAGCCGCTTTGGAACAGTTCAAATACGAAGTGGCAAATGAAATCGGCGTGCCTCTGAAAAAAGGTTATAACGGCGACCTGACATCCGCACAGAACGGCTATGTAGGCGGCTATATGGTAAAGAAAATGATCGAAGCACAGGAAAAAATGATGGCTGAAAAGAAAAACAGCTAAGCATTCCGGCATAAAGCAATAGCAAAAAGAACCCCTTTTTGGAAAGATGATCTCTCCAAAAGGGGGTTTTTCTTTTGTCAGGAATCACAAAAGAGAAAATTTAAAATTTCATATAGATTTTTTTCAGTTTATACAAAGATTTTAAGAATGAATATTATGGAAAGTTGCCTTTTTGATTTCGAAAACAGGCGGAAACAGGGAAAAACGCAAGGGTGGACAAATGTTTTTCTATTGGGAAATTGAAAAATTGCCTTTAACAAAGAATGGAATTTCTGTGGCATTTCTTTAAGAAAAAATAACAGGAGCTAGATGGTAGTGCTTTTTGTGAGATTTTATACTGTCAGTGTATGAGAAATCAGCTCTCATCATAAAAAAGCAAACGATCAAAAAGGAGAATGAAGTATGAAATTTAAAAAACTTTTGACCACAGCAATGGCTGCTGCTCTGGCAGTATCTGCATTTGCAGGCTGCGGCGCACAGGCGGAAGAAAGCACAGAAACTGCGCAGACTGCGGAAAGCACAGGCGAATATGCGGACACCATCACACTGGTATGGTATCCCAATGAATCTGCAGAAGATTATGACGTTGCCCGCAGCGAATATGCTCGTCTGATTGAAGAAGCAACTGGCAAGAAAGTAGAACAGAAACTGACAACAGACTATGCCATCGCCATTGAATCTCTGGCAAACGGTACTGCACAGATCTGTTTCATGGGCGCACAGGGTTACATCGAAGCCAAAAACGCCAACGATGCCATTGAGCCTCTGTTTGTAAACTCCGGTGCTTCCGGCACACTGGATGACGCAAAATACTACAGCTTCCTGGCAGTTAACAAAGGTGACGAAGGCGAATATGCAGACGGCGACAGCTACAGCATCGACAACATCGCAGGCAAACGCATGTCCTTTGTTTCCAATAGCTCCACATCCGGTTTCAAAGTACCCACAAGCTCCATTATTTCTCACTTCGCAGATCAGAATCTGACAGAAGACGACCTGATCGAAGGCGGCGAAGGCAAACTGTTCTCTCAGGTACTTTTCGGTGGTTCTCATCAGGGCTCTGCATTCAACCTGCTGTCCGGCAAAGCTGACGTAGCAGCATTCTGTGATACAGAAATCGCACCTTACGCATCCTGCACTGAAGGTGAAGCAAACACAACCGGTTCTGTTTACACCATCAACAGCGACGCAAGCGCACCTTTTGATACTGTAACAGGCAAAGAATTCGTTGTCATCCAGTCCACACCTGTACTGAACGGACCTTTCGCTTACAACTCCGATGCACTGGACCCTGCCGATGTAAAAGCAATTCAGGATCTGTTCACCTCTGACGAAGTGGCAAACAACGAAGTAATCTTTGTTCCTGAAGATTCTGAAAACGTAGGTATGTTTGAAAAATCCGAAAATGAAAGATTTGTCCTGGTAGACGATTCCTGGTTTGACCCCATCCGTGACCTGGGTGAATGAAAAACAGCAAACGATGGAGGAGAAAAGCATGGCATTACTGGAATTTCAAAACGTAAGCAAATCTTATGACAATGTCACAAAGGCATTGAGTGACATTACGTTTTCCATAGAAAAAGGCGAATTCGTATCCATCATTGGTCCTTCCGGCGCTGGGAAATCCACGCTGCTCAGATGCATCAACCGTCTGGTTGATGCATCCGAAGGGACCATTATTTTTGATGGACATGATGTACGAAAGGCAGGCAAAGCGGAGATGCGTCAGATGCGGGCGAAAATCGGTATGATTTTTCAGCATTATAATCTGGTGGAACGACTGAGCGTCATCGAAAACGTACTCCATGGCTGTCTGGGGAAAAAATCTGCCATCAGCGGTATGACAGGACACTATACAGAAGAAGAAAAAAAGGAAGCATTTCGTATCATTCAGGAAATGGGACTTTCCGATCAGGTATATAAGCGCTGCGACGAACTTTCTGGCGGACAGAAACAGCGCGTAGGCATCGCCAGAGCCATTATGCAGAAACCCAAAATGATTCTTTGTGACGAACCCATCGCATCCTTAGACCCCAAGGCGTCTAAAGTCATTATGGACCAGCTTAAGGAAATCAACCAGACAAAAGGCATTACCTGTCTGGTGAACCTGCATCAGGTAGATGTGGCAATCAAGTATTCCGAGAGAATCATCGGGGTTTCCGGCGGGAAAATCGTATATGACGGCCCTGCCGAACATTTGACAAAAGAAATCATTCAGCAGATTTATCAGTCCTCTGCCAATGATTTGATTATGGATTTACAGAGGTGAGCATAATGGAAAAAACCATGGACATTTTCCAAAAAAGAAAAATTACATATACCCTTGTTTTTTTGAGCCTGATTTTGATTTTCTGCGGCGCATCTCTGGTGACCCAGTTTCATCTGGCAGAAGGTATTCAGTCTTTCCCAGCAGCTCTGCACTGGATTTTTTCCAATCTGATTCCTGATGAAACGGCTATGGAACGTCTGCCGAAAATTCTGGATAAGCTGGTGGGAACAGCGCTGCTGTCTGTAGCCGTAACAGTTTTGGCAGGCATCTGCGCCTTTTTCTTCAGTCTGCTGGGTTCAGGCATTACCAAAATCCATTGGAGCATCAATCGTCTGGTGCGTATTGTAGCGGCATTTTTTCGAAATGTACCCGATGTTGTTTGGGCAATGCTGCTGATGTTCTCCTTTGGGCAGAACATCCTGACAGGATTTTTTGCATTATTCTTTACCACATTCGGTCTGTTGACTCGTGCGCTCATCGAAACCATTGACGAGGTCAGCTCCAGCTGCGTGGAGGCGCTGGAAGCCACCGGCGGCAGATTCATCCATGTGGTATTTCAGGGGATTTTGCCATCCTCTCTGCCCGGTGTTATCACTTGGGTGCTGTATATGATCGAAACCAATATCAGAAGTTCCACCCTCATCGGCATTTTGACAGCCACAGGGATTGGGTATCTTTTTGATTTGTATTATAAACGGTTGGATTTTTCTTCTGCCAGTCTGGTGGTGCTTTCCATTGTGGTGCTGGTACTCGTCATTGAAGGCGTATCCAACAAAATTAGGAAGGTGATTTTGTAATGTCTGAAAAAGTATTGCAGCCGGGCGCTGCCATTTCCTTGGATCTGGAAAAGATCATGGAACGTACCGGGAAAGGAAAAATCAAAATCAAGGCAAAAAATAAAAGCCGCTATGCCCTTCAGGCCCTTATGGTTACACTGCTGGGGCTGACGGTGGTGGCTTTTGCAACATTTGATTATCAGAATATTGACTTTGCAGAAGCCGTACAGGCTACTTTGCAGAACATCCAGACCGTATTTCTGGAACCGGAACTGACAAGAGATACCCTCACCAGTGTTTTGTTCCAGCTCTTAGTGACATTTTGTCTGGGGATTCTTTCGACCATCATTGGTGCATTCTTTGCGTTTTTCTGCTCTCTGCTCTGTGCCAGAAATATCGCAAGCTCCCGTATGGTCAATGGCATCAAAAGCTTCATTGCAGTGGTGCGTGCAGTACCGACAGTTTTGTGGGTATTGATCTTTGCCGTATCTGCCGGACTTGGCTCTGTGGCAGCAGTAGTAGGTTTGACATTCCACAGCTTTGCCTATCTGACAAAGGCTTATGCGGAATCCATTGAAGAAATGGAGCCGGGCGTCATCGAAGCCCTGAAAGCAAACGGTGCTAGTTACTGGCAGATTGTATTTCAGGCAATCGTGCCTTCTACCATCACTTCCATGGTGGCATGGACATTTATGCGATTTGAAATCAATTTCACCAATGCGGTTGCCATGGGGGCGGCCGCAGGTGCAGGGGGCATTGGCTTTAATCTGTTTATGGCAGGCAGTTTCTACTTTGACTTACAGGAAATGGGTATGCTGACATACATCGTTGTCATTGCCGTTGTCCTGCTGGAAATGGTATCTACACGCGTGAAAGCGTATGTGAAATAAGAAAGGAAACATCAAAATGGAAAAACGGAGATTATCCAAAATATTGGCAAAAGCCGATGCTGCCCAAGTGCGGCAAATGGCGGAAAAAATCAGAAAACAATATGAGGTGACTGTGATCAAAGCACCGGAAAAATCACTGACCATGATCAAGATGCGTGACCCTGTGAAAGAAACCTTATTCTTTCTGGGAGAAGTCATCGTCTGTGAAGCCATTGTGTCTTTGGATGGCACAAAAGGTATGGCAGTTATCATGGGAGATGATTTTGAGAAAGTACTGGATATGGCAATCATTGACGCGGCATGCAACAAAGGCGTCTTTACAGACGAAGGACTGCTGGCAGAACTGGAAAAAGCACAGCAGACCAGAGCGGAAAAAGAAAATGCCATGTTTATGCAGACAATGGTCAACTTTACAACCATGACACCGGAGGCTTGATGATGAAACAGTTACATACATTTGACGATATATTTGATACACAAAAAACATTTCGTTTGCTGCTGGACGCCATGGCAAACCCTTCCCGTGTGGTTTCCATCCAGGAAGGCGCAGAAAAACTCTATGGCAGCAAACCGGAAATGCTGACCCTTGCCATGTCACTTTTGGATAAAAACACAGGTTTTTATACCTTTGGACATACAGAGCTGGATGAACAGATCCTTTTGCTGACCCATGCGGAAAAAAAGATACTGGAAGAAGCGGATTATGTTTTCGTAACGGAAGAAGAACATCTGCCGGAAGCCTTTGCAAAGGCGAAAAGAGGCACTTTGGAAAATCCCCATACTTCCGCAACACTCATTATTGGATGCAGCGGAGAAAGAAATGTGTCTTGCAGCATTTCCGGCCCCGGCGTGGATGGAGTGGCAACATTCCAGAGCCCGGCGGTATTGGAAGAAGCCTTTCGTTTGCGGGCGGAACAGGAATATGAATACCCACAGGGGGTAGATTTGATTTTTGTATCCCCAGAAGGGGAACTGTTCTGCATTCCCAGAATGGTCAAGAAGGAGGAACAATAATATGGCTTATGTAGCAGTATCTGGCGGCGAGGAAGCCATCGCAGCCAGCATTGCGCTGTTGGATTTTTACCGCAGCAAAACAGAAAAAGATGTGGAACTGGAAGTGATTCAGGAAAAAATGAGCCTGCTGGTAGACCGTGTCATGAGTGAAGCCGGTCTGTATGCCAAAGAATATGCGGCATTGGCACTGAAACAGTGTGAAGGCTCTGTGGAAGAAGCAGTATTTCTGCTGCGTGCTTACCGTTCCACACTGAAACGTTCTTACGACACTTATGTGGCAGATACGAAAAACATGCGCATTGTGCGCCGGATCTCTGCTGCATTTAAAGATATACAGGGCGGTCAGATTCTGGGCGCTACTTACGACTATACCCACCGCCTGATGCATTTCGATTTGAAAAATGAAGATGCGGCAAAACTGCATGAACGCATGGAAGAAATGGTGGAAGGACAGGAACCTGTTCCCATGGAACCCTGCGGACGTGTATCCGATGAACTGAAAACAGAAGGGCTCATCGAACGTTTCCCCATCAATGAAGAACCTCCCTATGACGTAACGGAAAATCTGTTGGAATTTCCCGCCAGCCGCAGTGCCAGATTGCAGACACTGACAAGAGCGGATGCAGGTTTTATTTCCGGCTTGGCTTATTCCGTGCTTCGTGGCTTCGGTCAGGTACATCCTACTGTTGGGGAATTGCGTACCGGTTATGTAGAACTGGAAATCCCTTATTTGCAGCAGGAAGGTGAATGCCTGTGGATTGGGGAAGTGATGCTGACAGAAGTGGAAGTATTCAACGAAGCGGAAGACAAAGACGCTTTGAAGCTGGCTTGCGGCTACGGTGCTGTTTTCGGCAGAAATGAAAACAAAGCCATTGCCATGGCAGTCATTGATAGAGAACTGGATGCCGGCGGCGATTATCCCACACAGGACGAAGAATTTGTGCTGATGCATGGGGATAGCTTGGAAATGAACGGTTTCATTTCTCACTTGAAACTGCCTCACTATGTCACATTCCAGTCCAAATTGGATGCAGTCAGAAAAACACGGAGGGAAAACAATCATGATTGACAGTTATAATTATGCCTTTCTGGATGAAGGCTCTAAACGGGAAATTCGCCGTTCTATATTAAAAGCTGTTGCCATTCCCGGTTATCAGGTGCCCTTTGCTTCCCGGGAACTGCCCATCGGCAGAGGTTGGGGTACCGGCGGTATTCAGCTGACATTATCACTCATTGGCCCTGATGACACCCTGAAAGTTATCGACCAGGGCAGTGACGAAAGTGTTAACGCGGTAAATATCAAAAAATTTGTGAAGATGTGCACCAACGTGCCTTGTACCACTCGGACACAGGATGCCACCATTGTGCAGACACGTCATCGTGTGCCGGAAGTGCCCATGCGCAATGACCAGATTCTGGTGTTGCAGGTGCCCATTCCCGAACCACTGCGTATTGTAGAACCCAAAGAAGAAGTAACAAAACGGATGCATGCGGAACTGGACTATGCGCCCATCTGGCTTCAGTTGTACGAAAGTCTGGTGAAATACGGTAAAGTTACCATCAGTACAGAATATCCATGTATGGTGGAAGACCGCTACATCATGAATCCCAGCCCTATTCCCAAATTCGACAATCCCAAACTCCATGAAGCAGAGTGCTTGTATCTGTTTGGGGCAGGACGTGAAAAGAAAATCTATGCCATTCCACCTCATACCAAAGTGGTTTCTCTGGCATTTGACGATGTGCCCTTTGAAAAAGAAAATTTCAAAGGCAAAAAATGCCGTCTGTGCGGTAGTACAGACACCTATCTGGACGAAATTTATGACGCTGTGACGGGGGAAAGATATTATCAGTGCTCCGACACATCTTATTGTAAGGAGGTACGAGGATAATGGCAGAAACACCCGTTTTGCAGGTGGAACACCTGACTATGCGCTATGGCGAAGGCTGCCCTCACTGCAAAGATCATCTGGAAAAAAACCGCTGCACCGTTTGCGGCACTGTTTGGGCAGCAAATGATATTTCTCTGGAAGTTTATCCCGGGGAAGTGCTGGGTATCGTTGGGGAAAGTGGCTCCGGCAAATCTACATTGATGCAGAGCCTGTATTTTGACCTGATTCCCACAGAAGGTAAGGCATATTTGCAGAATTATGGCGAAGGCAAAAAGAATATCTGGGACGCAAGTCCTTTGGAAAAAAGAAAAATCCGCAACAACATCATGGGGATGGTGTACCAGAATCCTGTTAGAGGGTTGCGGATGGACTATTCCGCCGCATCCAATATTGCGGAAAAAATCATCGCTGCCGGCAGCAGAAACGCAGGGCAAATGACAGCCAGAGCGGAAGAACTGCTGGAAGCAGTGGAAATCCTGACTTCTCGTATGAAGGAAGCGCCGAAAAACTTCTCCGGCGGCATGCAGCAGCGCGTGCAGATTTCCAAAGCATTGGCAAACAATCCTTCTCTGCTCCTGCTGGACGAAGTTACCACAGGTCTGGACTTGTCCGTACAGGCCCGCGTACTGGATTTGATTCGTAAGATCAAAGCGAAATATGGCATTTCCATTTTGCTGGTTTCCCATGACCTGGCGGTTATCCGTATGCTGGCAGACCGCACCATCGTTATGCTGGATGGAAAAATTATTGAAAGCGGACTGACAGACCAGATTCTGGAAGACCCTCAGCATGCTTATACACAGCAGCTGGTTCACTCATTGTTGTAAGGAGGTAACAAACATCGTGATTGCAATTAAAAACGGCCGCATTGTGCTGGAAGATTCCATTTTGGAAGGAAAGGTACTGCTCATCGAAGGAGACCGCATTTTGGGTTTTTCTGATGAAGTGCCTGAGGCAGAACGTGTCATTGATGCCCATGGGCGTTATGTGACACCCGGCTTTATCGATATCCATTCTGATAAGATTGAACAGTTTATTTTGCCCAGACCTACGGCAAAATTTGATTTTGAATTGGCGTTGAAAGAATGCGAAAGGGAACTGCTTCACTTGGGTATTACTACCATTTATCATTCCCTTTCTTTATATAAAGATGAAATGTTTGGCAAATCTCCTCTGCGCACACAGGAAAATGTGCGGAAGATTGCCGACCTCATTCGCGATATTCATGAAAGAAATCACCTCATCCACCATCGTTTCCATCTGCGTTTGGAAATCGATAACATAGGCGCTTATGGCATTGCCAGAGAGATGATCGAAAAGAAAATGATCGACGAGATTTCCTTTATGGATCATTCTCCCGGACAGGGACAGTACCGCAATCTGGATTTGTACTACAAAGTGCTGGAAAAATACCAGAACCGGGAAATCAAGGAAGAAGAATTTGCGGAACTGCTGGAAAAACAGAACCACAAAGACGTGCTTTCCTTTGGACAGATGAAAGAACTTTGTGAGCTGGCACATGCCAATGGCATTGCAGTGGCATCCCATGACGATGATACAAAAGAAAAATTGCAGATCAATGAAAAAATTGGCGTAGATATCAGCGAATTCCCTATCAATATTGAAACAGCCAAAGAAGCCCGTCAGCTGGGATTTTATACCGTTGTGGGTGCGCCTAATATCCTGCTGGGTGGCAGCCATTCCGGCAATATGTCTGCAGCAGAAGCCATTGAGGCAGGATGTGCCGATGTCCTTTGCTCCGATTATTATCCGCCGGCAATCCTCCATGGGGTGTTTAAGATGCATGAAAAAGCGGGTATTGACCTGCCTCAGATGATTCAGAAAGCAACACTGAATCCTGCAAAGGCAGTGGGATTGGCAGAGGATTATGGTTCTATCGCTCCCGGAAAAAAAGCGGATTTGCTCATCATTGATATTTTGGACGGCTATCCCGTCATCACCCATGTGCTGGTAGATGGACGTACCACATCTCGGGTGGAATACAGGAGGTAATTATGGAAATTCTGAAAATCGAAAATCTGGCAAAGAATTTTTATCTGCATAACGCAAAGAAAGAAATCCATTCCTGTCAGAATATTAACTTTACTTTGGAACAGGGACAGTTCATCGGTATTGTAGGTCTGTCCGGTGCCGGAAAATCTACCATATTAAAATGCATCCATCGTACATATCTGGCATCCACCGGCAAAATCACTTATCAGAGTGAAGCCTTTGGGGAAGTGGAACTGACCACAGCGCCAGAAAGACAGATTTTGTTCCTGAGGAAAAATGAGATTGGTTATGTTTCCCAGTTCCTGAATGTGATGCCCCGTACCACAGCCAGAGAACATGTCATGAACGCACTGCTGGAAAGAGGTGTGGATGCGGCGGAAGCAAAAGAAAAAGCAGAAGCCATGCTGCGGTATTTCCGTCTGCCGGAACCTCTGTGGGATTTGTATCCCAATACATTCTCCGGCGGGGAGCGCCTGCGTCTGAACCTTGCCCATACCATGGTAAAACAGCCCAGACTGATGCTGCTGGACGAACCCACAGCGTCTTTGGATAACAAAACAAAGATTCTGGTAAAAGATATGCTTATGCAGCTGAAAGAGAAAGGCACCAGCATGATTGGTATTTTCCATGACCTGGAATTTATGGATGGATTGTGTGATAAGGTATTCAATATTTCGGAGGGGACGTTCCAATGATGAAAGCAGATTTACATATGCATTCCCGTGTTTCTGACGGAAGTTATACCATTGCAGAACTGGCGGAGTTGGCAGCGAAAAAGGGGTTGGATGTCATTGCGGTGACAGACCACGATACCCTTTCTCATGCATCACAGATTCCTGAGGGACTGCCTGTGAAAGTGATTCCGGGCATTGAGATTTCTGCCTATGACTATACAGTGGATAAACGGGTGCATGTTCTGGGATATGGCATTCAGGATATGGAATTGGTAGAGGATTTTGTGCATCCGCTTTTGAAAGCCAGACATGAAAATTCCATGAAGCAGATTGCCGTTTTGCAGGAGCATGGTTATCATGTGGATTTGGATAAAATCCATCGTGCAGATGGCAAATATATTTATAAACAGCATATCATGGAATATTTGGTGCAGACAGGACAGGCACCGGATATGTTCGGTGAATTTTATCAGCGTGTATTCAAAAACAATGGTATCTGCCATTTTGATATTAAGTATCTGGACCCTTACGAAGCTGTTCGGGTCATTACGGCGGCAGGGGGAAAGGCAGTTCTTGCCCACAGCGGCCAGCAGCGGAATTTCTGCCTGATTCCAAAACTGGTGGAAGCAGGTTTGAAAGGTCTGGAACTGAACCATCCCGCCAATAACGCAGAGGCCCGTGAAAAGATTCGCAGATATGCGGATGAGTACGGTCTGTTTTTGACAGGCGGCAGTGATTTTCATGGAGAATATGAAAAAGCAGCGCCGGATTTGGGAATCTATCTGGCGGAAGAAAGTGGGGTAGAGGCTTTGTGCTGAAAGAATATGACAATATAGAAGATGACGTGGTTCTCATTGATACCGAGTTGGGACGTTACACACAGGTGCAGGCCCACAGTGAACTGGAAGATGTGACCTTTGGGGATTATACCTATTGTGCGGGATATAACCAGATTTTTGCGGCAGATATTGGGAAATTCTGCTCCATCGCAAGTTTTGTGCGCATCAATCCCGGCAATCATCCTACCTATACCCGTCCAGCACAGCATCATTTTACTTATCGCCGGAAACAGTTTGGCTTCGGAGAAGATGACGCGGCATTTTTCGCATGGCGGAAGGAATCCCGTGTACACATCGGCAATGATGTGTGGTTGGGACATGACGTAACAGTCATGCCGGGGGTGACCATCGGCAATGGCGCGGTGGTTGGAAGCGGTGCCGTTGTGACCCACGATGTACCGCCGTATACTGTAGTAGCAGGTGTGCCTGCAAAGAAAATCCGTATGCGCTTTTCCGATGATATTATCGCCGCATTGGAACGGATTCGCTGGTGGGATTGGTCTCATGAGGAAATCAAAGAGCGTATGGCGGATTTTGAGGACTTGGAAACATTCATCAGAAAATATGATGTTTTTGATGAAAAATAATCAGAAATTGGAAAACTACGAAAACAGAGGTTCTTTCGGAGCTTCTTCATAAGAAAGCAAAGCAAGCTGAAATCCTTATGCTACAGAGGATTCCGGCTTTCTTATTTTTTACAGGATTTCTTAGCCGTGTTTTCTTTTGAATATCTGCTGTAATTTCCATTGAGAAATCAAGAGAAGGGGAAATAAAAATTATTGAAATGGGAAATTTCTTTTATGGTTTTCTTTTTTATGGGCAAAAGGAAGGCGGCAATGGTGGACAGAATGGCAAAAGAATGGTACCATAAAGGAGTTGTTTGACAAAGAAAAAAGAAGGAGGCACAAACAATGGGCGTTTTAGATGCTTTGGGAACAGACAAAGTATTTTATTATTTTGAGGAAATCACAAAAATCCCTCACGGCAGCGGCAACGAAGCTGCACTGGCGCAGTATATCGTAGACTTTGCCAAAGAAAGAGGACTGGAATGCCGCAGAGATGCAGCGGATAACGTAGTAGTGAAAAAAGCTGCAACACCTGGCTATGAACAGGCTCCCGGCGTAATTTTCCAGGGACATATCGACATGGTATGTGAAAAACTGGGCAGTGTGGAACACGATTTCACAAAAGACCCTCTGCAGCTGGAAATCGACGGTGATATGATTCGTGCAAAAGGCACAACTCTGGGCGCAGATAATGGTATTGCTGTTGCATTCATGCTGGCAGTACTGGACAGCACAACTCTGGAACATCCCTTTGTGGAAGCTGTGTTCACCACAAACGAAGAAACAGGTATGGACGGCGCAAAAGCACTGGATGTTTCTGACCTGAAGGGGACTTATTTCATCAATATGGACTCTGAAGAAGAAGGCGAATTTCTGGTAAGCTGCTGCGGCGGCAGAAGAGTACAGGTAACACTGCCTGTGGAAAAAGAAGCTGTGAAAGCTGGCGAAGAAGCTTATGTGCTGCGGATCAGAGGTCTGAAAGGCGGACATTCCGGCAGCGACATCAATCTGCAGCGTGCAAGCGCAAACAAACTTATGGGCAGACTGCTGGATGAACTGCAGAGCAAAGTGGCATATTCTCTGGTGCGCGTAGAAGGCGGCAAAATGGACAATGCTATCTGTAGAGAAGCAGACGCTGTTCTGACCATGACAGCAGATGCTGCAAAAGAAGCAGAAAAAATCGTTGCGGAAATGGAAAAAGTACTGAAACAGGAATATCACCGCACCGAAACGGATATGATGATCACATGGGAAAAAGCAAATGAAGCAGTGACAGAAGTGATGACAGAAGGAACAAAGAGCCATGTTATCTCCATCCTGCTGCTGATTCCTTTTGGTGTAGAAACCATGAGCATGGACATAGAAGGTCTGGTAGAAAGCTCCAGCAACATCGGTGTTGTATGCACAGATGAAAAAGGCGTTCACTTCGACAGTGCTGTCCGCAGTGCGGTTGCATCCAGAAAAGAAGTGATCTGCAGAAAGATTGAAGCCATTGCACAGCTGTGCGGCGCTTCCGTAGAAAGCAGCAACGACTATCCCGGCTGGGTATACAGCGATGATTCCAAACTGCTGGTACTGCTGCAGGATGCTTATCGCAAAGCAACAGGCAGAGAACCCAAACTGACAGCTATCCACGCTGGTGTAGAATGTGGTCTGTTTGCAGAAAAAATGCCTTGGCTGGATATGGTATCTTTGGGACCTAACATGTTTGACGTACACACACCGGAAGAACGTCTTTCCATTTCTTCCACTGTACGTACATGGGATTTCCTGAAAGAAGCACTGAAACAGATGAAATAAAAAATGAAGACGGAAAGGGAGAATGACAATTGCGTCTGCCATGGAACAGAAAATATCTGGAAATCGGATTTCATGTGATTCTGACAGCAGGTGTTTTGGTACTGCTGGGAGCGGTTGTCTTTCATCTTTCCGCTGCGAAAAATGTCATATTAGAAACGGCGAGGCATGTCCTCGCCGTTTTTGCGCCTTTTTTCTGGTCTGTAGGCATTGCGGTGGTGTTGGAACCATTGGTGGCATTCTGGCAAAGATTTTATGAAAAACGTCTGACGGCAAAACAAAAGGCCTGCGTGAAAAATCGGCGTGTGGGGACGGGTATCACCTATCTTCTGGTATTTGGTGTGATTGCTTTGTTGATTTGCGGTGTTGTGCGCGGTCTGGGTACGGCGGACTTGGAAAGCCTGGCACAGCAGGCAGGGGATTTTACCCGGCAAGCAGGGGATTGGCTGGTACTGCTTCAACTGAAGCTGGCGGAATACGGTTTGCTCCAAAACGCGGAAGGGATTCTTACAACAGCAGTTACGGAAGTCAGCGCTGCCATTGAGAACGGCGTGCTCCGTGCGGCAGGGGCATTGCCGGCGGCAGGCGGACAGATTCTGAACGCAGCCATTGGTTTTGCGGCAGCATTTTATTTTCTGTCGGAAAAAGAAAATGTCCAGTTTTTTCTGGGACAGGTAGGCAATGTGTTTTTGGGACAGGGCAGAACAGGAAAAATCGCTGTATTTTTTACAGAGGTCTATGAAGTAGTCATGGGGTATTTGTGCGGACAATTGGTGGATGCGGCTATTATGGGAGCCCTTTTTGCCGGAACCTTCTGGATTATCGGGATTCCCTATGGTGTGGTCATTGGCATATTTTCTGGTTTTTCCAACCTCATTCCTTATTTCGGTGCGGCGGTGGCGTTTTTGCTTGCCGTATTGTCGGGATTATTCAGTTCAGAACCCATGCGGGCAGTCTATGCTGCCATTGCCATTTTGCTTTTGCAGCAGTTGGACAGCGCAGTCATTGTGCCCCGAGTGGTGGGAAGCCGTGTGGAACTGCACCCTGTTCTGGTGCTGTTGTCCTTGGCTGTCTTTGGCGGATTTTTCGGATTTTGGGGATTGTTGTTCGCCGTGCCCCTTGGCGCACTGCTGAAAAATTTCTTTTTCCGATTGTACGAACAAAAAGCCATAAAACAAAGGGAAAATTAATTTTTCTGTGCAAAAATCACTTTTCTTTATGATGTGCCTATGGTACAATATCTTGAGTCACAAAACAAAATAACCCGTAGATACGGGTTTGGATACAGAAAGGTGGAATAGATATGAAAGGTTTGGTTACAGAAACCAAAGGCAGATTTGTAACAGTTCATATCGTTCGTAAAGAAGCATGCGGTGAATGCCGTGCGTGCCTGAGCGGTATGATGGAAAATGATATGGATATTGAAGCCCAGAACCTGTGTGAAGCAGAAGTGGGCGACTGGGTAGAACTGGAACTGCAGGACAATGCTTTCATGCATGCGATTTTGATTATGTATGGCATTCCTCTTGTGGGTCTGGTGCTGGGTCTGGTGCTGGGCTACTTTGTGGTAGCACCTCTTGTGCCCTTCATCAATGAAGGTTTGACATCCTTTATTGTAGGTGCTATCTTCACAGCAGTATGCTATCTGTGGATTCACAGCCAGAACCATCGTTGGGAAAGCGGCAAATATCGTCCTCTGGCTACAAAACTGGTGGCAGAAGACGAAGTGGAAGGCGCTTGTGGTGCCTGAGGCAAATATTTTATAAGAACATAAAAAAGAAGGTATGAAAAGCAACTTCCCCTTAAGGAAAATTGCGACGGTTGCCTTCAGAAGAAAACATAACCAATATAATCTCAGTAAAAAAAGCTGGAATCCTTTGTATGATAAGGATTTCAGCTTTTTTGTTTTCTTATGAAGATGCCTCTAAAGCATACTTTTTTAATTTATGCGGCTGTTGGGATACGTTTCAGAATATGTAAGTGCTTTTGGATAAAGTTTACGATTTTGCCCACCAAAAGCGCAGAAATGATGGTGCCGACACCCAAGCCATTCAAATGGCGGAAAAACAGCAGAGAAAGACATGCGGCAGTTAAAATCAATGTGACATCAAAAATGACTTTGACACTGCCGAATTTTTTGCGGCTGACCTGAGAAATGGCTTTGACAATACCCTCGCCGGGAACCACCAGCACGTTAGGGGCAACTTCGATACAGATACCCAATGCCAGTATGGTGCATCCTACCAACAGGGAAAGAATCTGGCTTGCAAAATGGGTAGGAGTGAAGCTTTCCAGCAGTGTCATGCTGATGTCGATGAAGCTGCTGAAAATCATGTTTACCACGATTTGCAGATATTGATAAGGGCGGAATTGTCTGCGGAGCAGAATCACTTCACCCAGAATGAAAAGCATATTCAGCAGGAAGGTGAATGCACCAAAGGAAAGGGGAAAACGAAAGCTTAAAACATAAGGCACACTGGAAATGGGGGAAGTTCCCAGACTGGCTTTGGTGATGAAAACGATACCGAAGGAGTTGATGAGAATGCCCAATATAAACCAGATGTAGCGGAAAATGAGTTTTTTCATATTGTCGCCTCCAAAGATTCTAAATTCAGCAGGATTTTCTGGAATGTTTTCAGAAATTGTTTCTGTTCCTCCGGCGGAATGTCCTGCCATGCGATTTTATCCACAAAAGCGCAGACTTTTCGTACTTCCAGAGCTTTTTCCTTCCCTTTTTCTGTGAGAGAAAGGCGATAATTGCGCCGGTCTGATGGGTCAGGTGCTTTGGTAAGGTAGTTCTGCTGCTCCATACGGGTGACCAGACTGGTAACAGTGGACTTATCCAGAACGCATCCCAGTGAAATTTCTTTCTGGGTGCAGTCGGGATGTTCCCAGAGAAATTCCAGTATTTTCGGCTGACCGGGCAGCAGGTCCCCTTTGGCTGTCTGGCGCACAATGGCTTTGTTAGAGCGGTTGAATGCCAGAAGCAATAAATAATGTAAATCTCCGTAATTCATGGAAACACTTCCTTTTTGATTAGTTGGAAATCAAACTAAATGAAGTATAGAACTTCCGTAAAATTTTGTCAAGAGGGGGACAAAACCTAGTTTTCTTCATATCATAGGACAGGAGGAAAAATGAGGTGAATCATTCATGAAAGAAAAAACAATGGCATATTGCAGAGCGGGTGAAAACTGCTCTTTGGCGTTATTGCGGGCAGCTTCTGATCAATATGGCTTTCCTTTGTCAAAAGAACTGATAGACAGTTGCGGCGCTGTTTGCAGCGGTTTTGGGATTGGCGGTATATGCAGTGCCTTGGTAGCTGCCATTATGATACTGGGCATTCTTTTTGAGCCGGAAGAAGCAAAAAAACAGCGGCTGTTTTTCCTGCTGGCATTTCGGGAAAAGTTTGGGGCGATGGATTGTCCGACCCTTTCGGCAGGTAAACTGGACTGCATAGATTTGATGGGAGATATTGGGGCATTGCTGGAAGAAACCATTGCAAAAACGGATTTTATGGAAAAAAATGTATAAAGGAGCATGTTTTTTGGAAAAACCCTTGCACTTAGGCGCTGGCTGTGGTATTCTTCTGCGTGATTACTTGTCTTATAAGGAAGAAAGAGGTTGGGAGAATTACTATGAAAGCAAGAAAAATCTATTGGGCACTTCTGCTGGTGTTTTTGATCGCTGCCATTTGGTTGCAGACCACAGGCGCTTTGGGTGAAGCATTCTGGGGGCTTTATGGTATCATCATTGCTGGCTTTTTTGTAGGCGGCGTATTTGTGAATAAACAGTATTTGCAGGATCTGGAAAAAGAAGTAAAAGCCATGAATCCTTTGCTGCAGCAGGAACCCGATAAATATATTGAATCCATGGAAAAAGCATTGCAGGGACAGAGAAGCCGTGCCATGCAGGCAATGCTGCTGACACAGATTGGCAAAGGCTATATGGCAAAAGGTGATTACGAAACAGCGAAAAATCGCCTTCTGACAGTGCCTCCAAAGGGATTGAACACTGTCATGGCGCAGGAATACTATATCATGCTGGGTCTGACACTGTTCCATTTGGATAAAGATGAAGCGGCAAGAAAACTGCTGGTTCTGAAAGCAACAGACTTTGAAAGAGCAAGACAGAATCCAGAATTCGCACACTATTACCACATTTTGCAGGTTCTGGCTATGGTTTCTGAAGCCAACCGCACAGGTGCAAGAAAGTATCTGGCAGAACATCCAGAACTGGAAGAACGGGAAGACTGCAAGAAAGAAATGAAGTTTATCCATCAGAAATTGTAATGATATCAGATAGAAAGCCTCGCAGACAAAAGGGTCTGCGGGGCTTTTTTGATAGAAAATACAGAGGGATAAATGACTTTTTGGCATGTCCGAAATTTTCGCCGCATAAGCATGTAAAGGAAGGAAAAAGTCAGCTTGTATTTGTATTAATGTTGCAACATAAGGGGGAGGAACTCATGTAGATTGCACAAAGACATTTCCTATAAAGTATGGTATAATGTCTCCGAGTGACTGAAAAATTGATTTGCACCGTGAAATTGCGGACTGCAAAAATCAGATATACATGAGGTGTAGAAATGGATTATGTTTTTGGCATTGATGTAGGCGGTACCACTGTGAAAATCGGTCTGTTTACAACGGAAGGCACACTGGTGGAAAAATGGGAAATCCCGACCAATACATCAAACGGCGGCAAGGCCATCCTGCCAGATGTTGCCGCAAGTCTGGAAGAAAAATTGAAAGAACGGGGCATTGATAAAACATCTGTCAAAGGGGCAGGCATCGGCGTTCCCGGACCTGTTACAGATGATGGTGTGGTAAACCATTGTGTGAATCTGGGCTGGGGTATCATGCATGTGACAGAAGAACTGAAAGCTCTGACAGGATTTGAAGTTAAAGCAGGAAATGACGCCAATGTGGCAGCCCTTGGGGAAGTATGGAAAGGCGGCGGCAGAGGCTTTGATGATGTGCTGATGATTACCATTGGTACTGGTATCGGTGGCGGTCTGATTCTCAACGGCAAGATTCATGGCGGTGTTACTGGCAGTGCGGCAGAAGTGGGGCATATCTGCGTGAATCCCTTAGAAACAGAGCACTGTAACTGCGGAAACTGTGGCTGTCTGGAACAGTATACTTCCGCAACAGGTATCCTGCGTCTGGCAAAGAAAAAACTGGCAGAAAGCGATGCACCTTCCATTCTGCGTGACAAAGCCGACCTGACCACAAAAGATGTCATTGATGCGGCAAAAGAAGGGGACGCGCTGGCAATGGAAGTGTTTGACTTTATGGCAAAGACCATGGGTATGGCACTGGCTGGATGCTGTGCGCTGGCAGATATGGAATTGATTCTCATTGGCGGCGGTGTGTCAAAAGCGGGGAGATTTTTGACAGACCCCATCGAGAAATATTTCCGTACGTTTGCTTTCCACACCCAGAAAGATACAAAATTCAAACTGGCTGAATTGGGAAATGATGCCGGCATTTATGGTGCGGCAAGAATGATGATACATGACTGATATTTTTTAAGGAGAGAAGGATATGGAAATCAAAAAACGTCTTTTCGGACAGACAAAGACAGGGGAAGCAGTTTTCGCCTTTACCCTGAAAAACAGTGTGGGGACTGAAGCTACCATCCTCACATATGGCGCGGCAGTACAGTCCCTGAAATTCGCAGGAACCGATGTGGTGCTGGGCTATGACACTATGCCGGATTATGAAGCCCAGGACAAATTCATGGGCGCAGTGGCAGGCAGATTCGCCAACCGTATTGGCAAGGGACGTTTTGTCCTCAATGGTGTGGAATACGAATTGTACTGCAATGACGGCGCAAACCATCTGCATGGCGGCAAAGAAGGTTTTGACAAAAAGGTTTGGACAGCAGATGTAGAGGACGATGCCCTTTGCATGCGTTACACCAGCCCCAACGGGGAAGAAGGCTATCCCGGTACCCTTTGCACAGAAGTGCGGTATCGTCTGGATGATGAAAATCGTTTCTGCGTGGAATATCAGGCAGTTTGCGATACAGATACAGTGCTGAACCTGACTAACCACAGCTATTTCAATCTGAACGGCCATGACGCAGGCACACTGGAACAGCATAAAGTACAGATTCTTGCAGATTTCTATACAGAAAACAACAACGAATGCCTGCCTACCGGTGTAATCGCTACAGTAGAAGGCACACCCATGGATTTCAGAGAACCCCATGAAATCATGGAACGCATTGACGCGGACTTTGTTCAGCTGAAAAATGGCAGTGGTTATGACCATAACTGGATTCCCAATGGCTACCAGAAAGATATGGTTCGTAAATGCGCCGAAGCTGTTGGGGAAGAAACAGGCATCCGTATGGCAGTATACTCCGATCAGCCTGGTGTGCAGTTCTACTCCGGAAACTTCTTAGATGGCGTTGTGAAAGGGAAAAATGGCGCTGTTTATGGTCGCCGCAGTGGCTTCTGCTTTGAAACACAGGGCTTCCCTAACGCAACAGCTTATGGACATTTCCCTTCTGCAGTACTGCGTCAGGGGGAATGGTTCCGCAGCCAGACCATTTTCGCTTTTTCCAAAGATTGATCTGAAAGGCATTACATATACCGTTTGATGGGAAATCAAGAAAAGGCTTTGCATTTCCAATGAGATGCAGGGCCTTTTTTATGATGAGAGAAAAAGGAGGATTGCCATGAAACGCTGGCAATTGAAACGTACAAAAGTAGATATCAAAGCCATGGCGGCAGATATGGGTATCCAGCAGGCGACGGCGGCAGTTCTTGCCAATCGAAAACTGCTTTCCCGAAAACAGACCCATGATTTCCTGTATCCCGATATCTCCAGTCTGCATAATGGGCTGGAAATGCAGGATATGGAAAAAGGGCTGGACCTGATTACCATGGCTATCAAAAAAGGAAAAAAGATTGCCGTTTACGGGGACTATGATGTGGACGGGGTCATGAGTACCACCATATTGAGCCGTACTATTGAGAAATGCGGCGGTGAGGTGACTTATTATGTGCCTCACAGGCAGCAGGAAGGATACGGACTGAATAATAAAGCAGTGGAACAGCTTGCAAACGAAGGTGTTGGGGTGCTTTTTACCTGCGATAACGGCATTGCGGCTATGGGGGAAGTGGCACTGGCAAAGGAACTTGGCATGGAAGTGGTCATACTGGATCACCACGAACCGGCGTTTACAGAAGGCAAAGAAGGTGTTTGGAAAGATATTCTGCCCAGCGGAGATGCGGTCATCGACCCGAAACGACGGGACTGTGCGTATCCATTTCCTTTTTTGTGCGCCGCTGGGATTTCCTATAAATTTGCCCTGCTGTTGTTGGGGCGGTTTGGCTACAGCGGCGACCCTTTGGAAAAAGAACTGCTTTGTTTTGCGGCAGTGGCTACCGTTTGCGATATCGTAGATTTGCTGGATGAAAACCGCACCATTGTAAAGCTGGGATTGCACGAAATACAGCATACCACCAATGTGGGGCTGCGTGTTTTATTGGAAGAAACAGGCTTAGCGGATAAACAGGTCACAGAATACCATTTCGGATTTGTGGTAGGGCCATGCATCAATGCCACAGGGCGTCTGGAAAGCGGTAGAATCGCTGTGGAACTGTTTCGGGAAACAGATGTGGATAAAGCCCGTGCCATTGCCCGCCACTTGATGCAGCTGAACGAAGAACGAAAAGAAATGACCACACAGGCGGTGGAACGGCTGACGGAACAGCTGGACCAGCAGGAAACGCCTCTGGAAAAAGTGCTGGTACTTTATGATGGAGAAATCCATGAAAGTATTGCCGGCATTGTGGCTGGACGCATCAAGGACAAGTATTATCATCCCACCATCCTTATTACAAAAGCGGAAGAAGGGGCAAAAGGTTCTGCCCGCAGCATTGAAGGCTATCATATTTTTGAAGCCCTTTATAACTGCCGGGAATTGTTCACACGCTTTGGCGGACATGCTATGGCGGCAGGGCTTTCCCTGCCTCACGAAAATATTCCCATTTTGCGGCAGCGGCTCAATGAGGAATGCAAACTGACAGAACAGGATATGACACCGGTATTGCGCATTGAGAAAATACTTGATTTTTCTCAGATTCATATGACACTGGCAGAAGAACTGAAAGGACTGGCACCTTTTGGAAAGGAAAATCCTTCACCTCTCTTTGCCACACAGCATGTATGGGTGGAACGGATTCGTCTGGTTGGGAAGAATAAGGATATGATGCAGCTGACTCTGCGGGAAGATGCTTCTCGTATGGTTCTGTCCGCGGTGGACTTTAATGGACTGGAAAATCTGCGGGGCATTCTAAAAGAATTGTATCCGGCAGAGGATTGTGATAAAATAATACAGTATGGGAAACTTCCCATGGCATTAGACTTTGTATACAGCATTGACATCAATTCCTATAATGGCAGGCAGTCCGTACAGCTTGTGATTCGGGATTTCCGGGTGTCGAAATAGGAGGACGAAAACCATGGATTTGAAAGAAAAGATCAGATCAATTGAAAATTTCCCCGAAGAAGGTGTCATTTTTCGGGACATTACAACACTGTTAAAAGAAGGGGACGCCCTGCGGGAAGCCATTGACCAGATTCAGGCAAATCTGGACGGCGTGGATTTTGACCTGATTTTGGGTCCCGAATCCCGTGGCTTTATTTTCGGGATGCCTTTGGCTTACAATCTGAAAAAAGGCTTTGTTCCCGTGCGCAAAAAAGGCAAACTGCCTGCGGAAGTTATCAGTAAAGAATATGCGCTGGAATATGGCACAGCCGTCATTGAAGTGCATAAAGACGCCATCCAGCCCGGACAGAAGGTTGTCATTGTGGATGACCTGCTGGCTACAGGCGGCACTGCAAAAGCCATCATCGAAATGGTAGAAAGTGTTGGCGCGGAAGTGGTTGGTCTGGCATTTTTGATTGAACTGGATTTCCTTCACGGCAGAGATGTGCTGGAAGGATATAACATCAGTTCCGTACTGCATTATTGATTACAGAAGATAAAGACGATACCTTTGCTGTTTTGACGGTGAAGGTATCTTTTCCTTTGAAAGGAGAGAGAATATGTACGGTCAGTTTTTTGTATTGTTTGCCATGATTTTGGTAGGGTATTATGGCTACCGGAAAGGATGGCTTACGCGAGAAGTCAATAAAGGGCTGGGTGGTCTGGTTATGCAGGCCACAATTCCTGCCATGCTGGTGACCACCATTGCCAATATTGAAATCACCAATGATATTCTGGTTGGATTTTTCCTGATGATGGCAGCTCAGGCGGCGGCTATGATGATATTCGGTTTTCTGATGCGGCTTTACGGAAAAGCAAGAAGGCTGGATGGACGTCTGCTGGATATGCTGGATATCACCACTGGTTCCCTGAATAATGGATTTATCGGTCTGCCCGTAGCGACAATCTTTTTCGGAGATGTGGGCGTTATGTATATGTCTGCCGGCGTTTTGGGACTGAATCTGTACCTGTGGAGTTATGGTGTTTATGTCCTTGGCGGCAAGCAGGGCGGCAGCGGCGGACAGATGGGCAAAACATTCCTCAAAGGCGCTGTGAACCCCAACTGTATTGCCATTTTCCTTGGATTGGCGCTGACATTGAGCCATACGGTGCAGTTTGTACCGCAGGCGCTTCTGGATTTCCTGACACGGTTAGGGGATCTTTCCACACCGCTTTCCCTCATCTACATAGGTGCACTGGCTGGCAGCAGCGGCATCAAGCAGCTGTTCCATGAAAAGGATGCGCTGGAATTGAGTATTGTAAAAATGCTGGGGATGCCGTTCTTGGCGTGGGCAGTCATGCTGATTGTTCCGGCGGGAGATATGGCAAAATCTATTTTTCTGGTAACAGCGGCATTGCCTGCGGCGGTTGTTGTGCCTATGATGGTAGAAAAGTATGGATATGGTGAAAAAATGTCCTCGGATATCGTACTTTTGACCACTTTGATTTCCGTTGTGGAACTGCCTGCCTGCGTATGGCTGGCGCACTTTCTGTACTAAGAAAAAAGCAGTAAAAAGTATAAAAAAGTGCTTGCAAAACGCCCGGAGGCGTGGTATAATCTTTCATGTTGATTACGGACGGTCCAATGGCGCATCAAGAGGATGGCGGTAAGAACGTCTTTGGGGAAAGGAGGAAACAAAATGGATATCATCAGAGAACTGGAACAGGAACAGCTGAAAAGCGAAGTAACTCCTTTTAACGTAGGTGATACAATTCGTGTATATGCGAAAGTAGTCGAAGGCTCTAGAGAAAGACTGCAGATGTTCGAAGGCGTTGTTATCAAAAGACAGGGCGGCGGCATCAGAGAAACTTTCACAGTAAGACGTATTGCATCCGGCGTTGGCGTGGAAAGAACATGGCCTTTGCATTCTCCTAGAATCGATCGTATCGAAGTAGTAAGACGCGGTATCGTAAGACGTGCGAAACTCTTCTACCTGAGAGATAAGGTTGGTAAAGCAGCAAAGGTAAAAGAAGTATTGAGATAAGAAAAACAGGCCTTGGTGAGTTTCTCATCAAGGCTTTTTTCGTGAAAGGCAAATGTGATTTTGCATTTGACGAAAAAAGGGGTAAGATGGTATATTGGTAAAGATAGGGAAGTGGAAAGGAGGCGCAGGGGCAATGTCCAGAAAAAAAACAGAGAAGGACAAGAAAGTATGGATTTCAACTTTGATACAGATGGTGGCAATTGTTGTCATTGTCTTGCTTTTGCGCACCTTTGTTATCGGTACCATCTATGTGAAAGGCTCATCTATGGAGCCCAATTTCCACCATGGGGATTTTCTGGTGATCAATAAACTGGAAACGAGAGTGGCTTCACCTCAGGTGGATGATATTGTTATCTGCAAGCTGGATAATGTGGAATATCAGGAAAATATCATCAAGCGCGTCATTGGTTTGCCTGGAGATGAAATTGATCTGCGGAACAATGGCAGCGGCATTTATCATTTATACATAAATGGGGAGTTGGTGGAAGAACCTTATATTGCGGAGCCTATGCAGGATAAAGGGGACATCACCTATCCGTTTGTTGTGCCTGAGGACTGTTATTTTGTTATGGGAGATAATCGAAATGCCAGCACAGACAGCCGCAGACAGTCCATTGGCGCCATAGAAAAAGAGGATATCATGGGCAGAGTGGTGCTGCGTCTGTATCCTTTCAGTGATATTGGCATGGTGAAATAAGGAGGAATTTTATGCATATACAGTGGTATCCGGGGCATATGACAAAAACCCGCCGTATGATGGAGGAAACCATTTCTCTGGTGGATATTGTCATTGAACTGGTAGACGCCAGAATTCCATACAGCAGCAAAAATCCGGATTTGGATGAGCTGGCAAAAAACAAACACCGCATTCTGCTTATGAACAAGAGTGACCTGGCAGACCCAGCGGCAACGGAAATCTGGACAAAATATTTTGAAGAAAAAGGTTTTCATGTTATCGAAATGAATGCCATCAAAGGCACAGGCATGGCGGATGTGACAAATGCCGCCCGTGCACTGATGAAAGATAAAATCGAGAAACTTCGCGCCAGAGGCCGCATCAACGTGCCTATCCGCGCTATGATTGCCGGTATTCCAAATGTAGGAAAATCCACTTTCATCAATAAATATGTGGGGAAAACCACAGCAAAAACAGGGGATAAACCCGGCGTGACTCGCGGCAAACAGTGGATAAAGCTGAAAAAAGACTTTGAACTGCTGGATACTCCCGGGATTTTGTGGCCCAAATTTGAAGATCAGCAGGTAGGTCTGAAACTGGCATTTACCGGTGCCATCAACGATGATATTCTGGATTCCCAGACATTGGCAACAGCCTTCATCAATCATATGATGGTGGTAAATCCCGATTGCATCCGCAAACGGTATAACATCGAATTTGACACCATTGCGGAACCCCATGACGTGCTGCGTCAGATTGCAGAAGCCAGAGGCTTTAAGCTCAAAGGGGATGAACCTGACTTGGAACGCGCTTCCAAAATCCTTATGGATGAATACCGCGGCGGTAAGTTAGGTCGTTTGACACTGGAACTGCCGGAGGACATCAACGATATGCTGGCAGAGAAAGAAGCCAGAGAAAAAGAAAAAGCCCAGACGGATAAAGCCAGAAAGGCAGAATACAAAAAAAGAAAGAAATAAAAAAACAAAAAGGGTTTGCTGTTTTGCGACAGCAAGCCCTTATTTTTTATGTACGTTTTCTTTTCAGCAATTGCAGAGTATCTTCATCCAGACAGCCCAATGCACCCAGAAAGACTAGATACAAGATGCCCATACCCAACAGTGTTCCGCAGAATAACAGAGGGGAAGGGGTACTGGTTTGAATAATCAGGCGGATGATCAGAGCCGCAGCAATGCCCGCGAGGATGGGACGTCCAAAACAGTCAAAGAGGGACGGCGATACACCTGTGCGCTTTTTCAGTTTCCGCAAAGAAAGAATGGTGATCGCTAGAAGGCTGCAAAACCATCCGGCACAGAAGGCACTTAATCCCCAATGAGGCATGGCGAACCAAATAAAAGCAATGGTAATGAGTGAAGAAAGAATATGGCTCCAGAACAGGAAAAAGTGTTCTCCCAATCCATTCAACAGGCCGTTGATGGTGGTCTGCCCATACAAAAGAGGACAGAGAAACGCCAGTGGAAATAAAAGCTGCCCCAAGTTGCTTCTGCCATAAACCACATAACAGATTTCCCGAGGGAAAACAGCAAATAGACAGGCAGAACCAGCACCTAATATAGATGTTAGCAAAAGGGAAGCGGAAACAGTTCGGCGGATACGGTTGTTCTGGCTGACAGCACATGCTTCTGAAATCTCAGGCACCAGTGAAACAGAAAATGCCATGAGAAAAGCCGAAGGCAGCATCAGCAAAGGCATTACCATCCCTGTCAGCTCCCCATAGGAAGCCAGTGCTTCTTGAGAACTGCTTCCGAATAATGCCAAACGCTGTGGGATGAGGATATTTTCCAGCGTGGAAAGAAGGGAACTGGTGATGCGGATGGCACCCAAGGGGATAGCCATGGATAATATCAGGGAAAAACATGCGCCGGAAGAGATAGAAGGTTTGCGAATGAATTTCCAACGGCGTTTTTTATATAGGTAGTGGAAGAATGTATAGCAGAAAGCGCCGGCTTCGCCCAGTACGATACCGCAGACGGCAGCAAAGCAAGCATATTCCAATCCTCGTGGCACAAAAATGCCTGCCAGCAGATAGATGGAGCCAATGCGAAGCAATTGTTCCAGAATTTGCGAAAATGCAGGCACCGTCATTTGCTGAAGTCCCTGAAAAAATCCTCGCAGGCAGGAGCCAACGGACATAAAAGGAATAGCAAACGCCAGTAGCCGCAGAGAAAGAGCAGTTCTTGGCTCTTGTAAGACATGCAGGGCAATCCAGTCTGCGCCCCAAAAGAGAACACAGCTGAGAAGGAGACTTAAAAGCAGACACAAGGAAGCGGATTGTTTGACAATTCTGCCGATGGAACCATTTTCTCCGCGGGCATGTTCGCGGGCAGTCAGGCGGGAAACGGTTATGGTAAATCCACCGGCAGTGATGCTCCACGCCAGTGTATATAAGGGCAAAATCAATTGATACAGCCCCATGCCTTCTGCGCCGATATAGTTGGACATGAAGATTCGGTAAAAAAATCCCATGCATTTTGTCAGGATATTTGCGCCGGCAAGTATGGCTGTTCCTACCAGCAGTTGTTTGCGTCCCATATGTTCCTCCCAAAAAAAGGCTTTTTATATTTTATAGGAAAAACAAAAAAATATGATTGTATTTTCTTTGTGTACATTTGTAATAAATAGTGAAATAAATTTCAGTTAGGCGAAAAAAGTTAATCAATAATATTGACAAATTCTGTATTTTTTTATATACTATCTATAAGAAAATCATAGGGAAGCCAGTTGATGCAGAGGGGAGACTTCGGACGTTCGAAACCGATGAAGCAATCCGCAGCCGCCGACTGCGGAGAATCTTTCAGGTAAACAGACCCTTTGTGGATGGAGCTCTGGAAAGTATTTCATGAACGATGAAATCGCCGTAGAAGTAAAACTTTCAGGCAAAGATACAGAGAGGATATGCAGGCAAACATGGTGCAGTGTGCCTACATATCCTCTTTTATTGTCCAGAGCGGTGATTTTCGAAAAAAGATGAAGGAGGATGATTTATGGAAAATAACAAACAGGAACTGAAAAAGAATTTGGGTATTTCTACTGCAATGGCAACAGTAGTCGGATGCGTAATTGGTTCTGGGGTATTCCTGAAGCCACAGGCAATCTATACAGCCACAGGCGGCGCACCAGGTCTGGGTATGATTGCATGGCTGATCACTGGTCTTGTATGTATTGCGGCGGCAATGACCTTTGCGGAAGTAGCGATCATGATCCCCAAAACAGGTGGTATGGTGGCTTATCTGGAAGAAGCATTTGGCAGAAAGGTAGGTTTCCTGGCTGGTTGGATGCAGACTATTCTGTTCTACCCCGCCATGATTGCAGCACTTTCTGTAGCATTTGCACAGCAGGCAGCATTGTTCGTAGGGGACGGTTTGATTCTGCCCGTAGCAATTGTAGCAATTATTATCGTTATCATTTTGAATGGTCTGGGCTCCGCAGTAGGCGGCGGCGCACAGGTTGTATTTACAATTTGTAAACTGATTCCTTTGATTCTGCTGATGGTATTCGGCTTCATCAAAGGTTCCGGCGACAATCCCATTTTCAGCCCCATGATCGGTCCCGATCTGAACCCTGCAGTTGTTCTGGGTCAGCTGATGATCGCGGTATTGTTCGCATTTGAAGGCTGGACAAACGTAGGTGCTATCGCAGGGGAAATGAAAAACCCTGGTAAAGACCTGCCTGTAGCAATCGTTGGTGGTGTATCCATCATCATGGCTGTTTACTTCGTTATCAACCTGGCATACCTGTGGGTACTGCCTGCAGATGAAATGATGAATATCGCAGTGCCTGCATCTGCAGTAGCCATTGCAGTATTCGGCGATTTCGGCGGTAAGATCATTTCCGTTGGTATCATGATTTCCGTATTGGGCGCAGCAAACGGCTTCGTTCTGTCCGGCTCTCGTGTATGCTACTCTCTGGCAGCAGAAGGTACTCTGCCCGGCAGCAAATCTCTGGCAAAACTGAGCAAAACACAGGTGCCTTTCAATGCAATCCTGCTGGTAAGTATTCTGGGCGCTCTGTACGCTGTCAGTGGTCAGTTCAACATGCTGACAAACCTGGCTGTATTCTCTTGCTGGATTTTCTACACACTGACATTTATGGCAGTTATCCGTCTGCGTAAGACACAGCCTGATACAGTTAGAACATACAAAGTTCCTCTGTATCCTGTAATTCCTGCCATTGCCATCATCAGTGGTCTGTATGTAATCATCAACCAGCTGTTCATGTCTGGTATCCAGACAACAGTTCTTTCTGCCATCAGTATCGTTGTAACACTGATTGGTATTCCTGTATATGCAGCAACCACAAAAGGCAAAAGTGCTTCATAAAAAATAACGAAAAACTGTAAATTTTTGTATTCATTAAAATTCCCTCTAAAACAGATACTCTCTCCGAGTATCTGTTTTTTTATTTATATTTCATATGGGTAGAAACATTTTATACCCAATTTTGTAAAAAAATTACAATGTGCATCATGTCAACGACA
>NZ_CAJMDQ010000004.1 GCF_905212195.1 uncultured Anaerotignum sp.
GCTAGAACTAATACCTATGCTGAAGTTGATGTCTTAAAAGAAAAATTTGAACCGATTTTAAAAATTAAAAATGTCGTTGGACTTGCAATTGCAACTAGACCAGATTGTCTTAGTCAAGAGTGTTTAGATTATCTTGAAGATTTAAATAAAAGAACCTTCTTAACTATAGAACTAGGACTACAAACTATACATGAGAAAACATCAAAGTTAATCAATCGTGGTCATGATTTAAAATGCTTTGAAGAAGCAGTTCAAAATTTAAGAAAGAGAAATATCAATGTCGTTGTACATATTATAAATGGTCTACCATATGAAACAGAAGAAATGATGATTGAAACAGTTAAATATTTAAACAAATTAGATATTCAAGGCATTAAAATCCATATGTTACATATATTAAAAAATACCGCATTAGCGCATCTTTATGAAAAAGAAAAATTTAAATTATTACCACAAAAAACAGATATTTTAAAATTAGAAATGATAGAAGAAAATAGTTGGATGGAACCAAAACAAAATAAAATAGAGAATAGAAATAAGAAAAAAGAGGAAATAAATAGAAGAAAAGAAGAAGCAATAAAAGCAAAGAAAATTCAGAAAGAAATGGAAAACAAGGAATAGCAGACATAAAAGGTAAAATAAAAATACAAACAGAATTTCCAAAGACATACAAAGACAATTGTCTTTATAAATTCATTTTTCAGACGAAAGGGTGATTCTATTGCTTACTTACAACAAGAAGAAAAATCTGCTGGAACTGTATAAGTATCAGTACAGCCTGCAGGATGTTCAAGAACCAAACCTGTACCGTGACAACTTCAATTATGACGAAGTACCAAAAGTTACATTCAACTATCGACTGGTTCCTATGAACTGTCCTGACGAAATCTGGATCACTGATACAACTTTCCGTGACGGCCAGCAGGCACGTGCACCCTATACCGTTGATCAGATTGTAACATTATATAAAATGTTGAGCCGTCTGGGCGGCCCCAAAGGCAAAATCAGAACCTGCGAATTTTTCCTTTACAGCGAAAATGACCGCAAAGCCATTCGCGCTTGTCAGGAACAGGGATTGAAATTCCCTGAAATCACTGGTTGGATTCGTGCTACCAAAGAGGACTTTAAACTGGTAAAAGATATGGATCTGGAAGAATGCGGCATTCTGGTAAGCTGCTCTGACTACCATATTTTCAATAAATTACATAAAACAAGAAAACAGGCAATGGACGGTTATCTGGAAGTTGTAAAAGCAGCTCTGGACATGGGCATTCGTCCCCGCTGCCACTTTGAAGACGTCACCAGAGCCGATTTCTACGGCTTCGTCGTTCCTTTTGCGCAGGAACTGCGTCACCTTATGGAAGAATATCAGATTCCCGTGAAAATCCGTTTCTGCGACACCATGGGCTACGGCGTTCCTTATCCCGGTGCTACACTGCCTCGCAGCGTTCCCGGTATCATTTACGGTATCAACCACTTCGGTCAGTTCCCCAGCGAACTCATTGAATGGCACGGACACAACGACTTCTACAAAGCTGTTGTAAACGCTACCACCGCTTGGCTCTACGGCGCATCTTCTGTAAACTGCTCTCTGCTGGGCATTGGCGAACGTACCGGCAATACACCACTGGAAGCTATGGTCATGGAATACGCTCAGATTCGCGGCACACTGGATGGTATGGACCCTACCGTTATCACAGAAATCGCCGAATATTACGAAAAAGAACTGGGATACAAGATTCCCGAAAGAACACCTTTTGTTGGCGCTGACTTCAACGTGACCCGCGCCGGCATCCACGCTGACGGCGTTGCAAAGGACGAAGAAATTTACAACATCTTCAACACAGCAAAAATCCTGAACCGCCCTCTGGGTGTAGAAATCAACAAAAACTCCGGTTCTGCCGGCATCGCTTACTGGCTGAACCACAATCTGCAATTAGAAGGTAATACAAAAATTGATAAAAACGCACCGGAAGTCGCACTGCTGAAAGATTGGGTAGATAAGCAGTACGAAGACGGCCGCGTTGCCTATATCAGTAAAGAAGAATTGATTGATGCCATCCAGGAACTGACACCACATCTTATGGCATACATCAAAGAATGAAAGAAAATTGAGGAGGCTTTCACATGAATATCACTGAAAAATTGATTAAATCTCATCTGGTCAGCGGAGAAATGATTCCCGGCAAGGAAATCGCCATCAAAATCGACCAGACTCTGACACAGGATTCCACAGGTACAATGGCTTATCTGCAGTTTGAAGCCATCGGTATTCCCAGAGTTAAAACAGAAAAATCTGTTGCATACATCGACCACAACACATTGCAGACAGGCTTTGAAAACGCCGACGACCACAAATATATCCAGACAGTTGCCAAAAAACACGGCATTTATTTCTCCAAACCCGGCAACGGTATCTGCCATCAGGTACATCTGGAACGTTTCGGCAAACCCGGCAAAACATTGCTGGGCTCTGACAGCCATACTCCTACTGGCGGCGGCATCGGTATGCTGGCCATCGGCGCAGGCGGTCTGGATGTAGCTGTTGCCATGGGCGGCGGCGCTTACTATCTGGCAATGCCCCGTGTTTGCCGTGTAGTACTGACTGGTAAACTGAGCCCTTGGGTAACTGCAAAAGACGTCATTCTGGAAGTGCTGCGCAGACTGTCTGTAAAAGGCGGTGTAGGCAAAGTTATGGAATACGCTGGCGAAGGTGTAAAAACACTGAGCGTTCCCCAGAGAGCAACCATCACAAACATGGGCGCAGAACTGGGCGCAACCACATCCGTATTCCCCAGTGACGAAGTAACAAAAGCATTCCTGAAAGCACAGGGTCGTGAAGAAGACTGGATCGAACTGAAAGCAGACGATGACGCTATCTATGATGAAGAAATCACCATTGCTTTGGATGAAATCGAACCTCTGGTAGCATGCCCTCACAGCCCTGACAACATCAAAAAAGTAAGTGAAATCAAAGATCTGGCAGTGGATCAGGTTGCCATCGGCAGCTGCACAAACTCCTCTTACACAGATATGATGACTGTTGCGGCTTTGCTGAAAGGCAAAACCGTTGACCCGAACGTAAGCCTTGTTATTGCTCCCGGCTCCAAACAGGTTATGAACATGTTGGCTGCTAACGGCGCTCTGGCTGACATCATTTCCGCCGGCGCACGTATTCTGGAATGCGGCTGCGGTCCTTGTATCGGTATGGGTCAGGCACCTGCAACCAACGCTGTATCCCTACGTACCATCAACAGAAACTTTGAAGGCAGAAGCGGCACAAAATCCGCTCAGGTATACATCGTCAGCCCCGAAACAGCTGTTGCCAGCGCATTGACCGGGAAACTGACAGACCCTCATACATTGGGTGAAGCACCTGTCATCCCTATGCCTGAAGAATTCATGGTAAATGATAACCTGATCATCCCTCCCGCTCCTGAAGGCGAATGTGTGAAAGTCGTAAGAGGCCCTAACATCCAGCCTTTCCCTAAAAACACAAAAGTACCGAAAGAAATCAAAGGCGGCGCACTGATTAAGGTAGATGACAACATCACCACAGACCATATCATGCCCTCCAACGCAAAACTCCTGCCCTTCCGCTCCAACGTGCCTTATCTGGCAGATTACTGCCTGACACCTTGTGATCCGGAATTCCCTGCAAGAGCGAAAAAAGCTGGCGGCGGCTTCATCATTGCCGGTCAGAACTATGGTCAGGGCAGCAGCCGTGAACATGCGGCACTGGCACCCCTGCAGCTGGGCGTAAAAGCAGTTATCGCAAAATCCTTCGCACGTATCCATATGGCAAACCTGATCAACAACGGTATTCTGCCTCTGGTATTCGTGAACGAATGGGATTACGACAACATCAAGATTGGCGATGAATTTGTCATCAAATACGCTGCTGACCAGATCAAAGGCGCTGCACAGGGTCAGATCGTCAATGTAACCTGTGTAAAAACCGGGGAAGAAATCCCTACTCGCCTGAACATCTCCGAACGTCAGAGAGATATCCTGCTGGCAGGCGGTCTGCTGAACTATACAAAAGAATCCAACTAATGCAATTTAAGGAGGAAAAATTCCATGTCATATAAAGTTACTTTGATCCCCGGCGACGGCAGCGGCCCGGAAGTCATTGCTGCCGCAAAAAGAGTTGTAGAAGCAACAGGCGTTGCCATCGAATGGGAACAGGCAGAAGCCGGTGCAGCCATGATCGAAAAATACGGCACTCCCCTGCCCGATGAAACCATCGAATCCATCCGCAGAAACGGCGTTGCGCTGAAAGGCCCTGTTACCACACCTGTTGGCACTGGTTTCCGCAGTGTAAACGTAGCTATGCGTAAAATTTTTGACCTGTATGCAAACGTACGCCCTGCGAAAACTTATCCCGGTGTCATCAGCCGCTATGATAACATTGATTTGGTAGTCGTTCGTGAAAACACCGAAGACCTGTACGCAGGCATTGAACATATGGTTGGCGAAGATGCAGCAGAAAGCATCAAGCTTATCACCAGAAAAGGCTGTGAAAGAATCATCCGTTATGCTTTCGATTTTGCCGTAAGAGAAGGCAGAAAAAAAGTAACTGCTGTACATAAAGCAAACATCATGAAATGCACAGACGGTATGTTCTTGGATATTGCAAGACAGATTGCAAAAGAATATCCTCAGATTGAATTTAACGACAGCATCGTAGACGCTATGTGCATGCGTCTGGTAATGCATCCTGAGGACTATGATGTACTGGTATGCCCTAACCTGTATGGTGACATCGTTTCTGACCTGTGCGCAGGTCTGGTAGGCGGTCTGGGCTTAACTCCCAGTGCAAACATCGGTGTCGGCGGCGCCATTTTCGAACCCATCCATGGTTCCGCTCCTGACATTGCCGGACAGCACAAAATCAACCCTACAGCGGCAATCCTCTCCGCTTCCCTGATGCTGGCACATCTGGGCGAAGCAAAAGCAGCTTCGGACATTGAACAGGCTGTAACAAAAGTTATTTCCGAAGGCAAAACACTGACTCAGGATATGGGCGGTACTGCTTCCACAGAAGAATTTGCAGACGCAGTTATTGCGGCACTGTAATATTCACTGAAAACACAAAAGCTGGAAATTCAAGAATTTGAACTTCCAGCTTTCTTTTTTATGCTTCTTTTTCTTTTTTACATGTTTTACAGCTGCCGCCACATCCCAGTACAAAACCGGCGGAAATGGCGTCTGTATGGCATACGCTCTTGCACTGCCCACAGCGGATACATTCAGGGCTATTGATATTCTTCGTTACTTCTACACCCATGGGACAAATCTTCTCACAAGCGCCGCAAGGGTCACAACGGGAAGCATCCACTTCCATGTGATAAAAGCTGAATCTTTGGAACAATCCATAGAAAGCGCCTAAAGGGCAAATATATTTGCAGAAGGGTCTGCAAATCAATATGGAAGAAATGATGGTTAATATCAACAGGATCATTTTCCAGTTGAACAGCCAGCCAATCATTTCCTGCAAGCTTTCATTTGTCAGCATCAGAGGAATACCGCCTTCCAGTGTCCCTGCCGGACAAATATACTGACAGAAGTACGGCGGTGCAATGCCAAAGGGATTGGCAAGAAACATAGGCAGCAATATAACCGGTACAGCCAGCATCACATATTTCAGATACCGCAGTCCCTTATCCAGCTTTGCAGGGACTTTTATCTTTGGACTTTTGATTTTATAGAGTAAGTCCTGCAAAAAACCGAAAGGACAAAGAAAACCGCAAACAACTCTGCCTAACAATACGCTGACAAAGAGTAAAAAACCGAATACGTAATAGCTGAATTGGAATTTTCGGTCACCCAGAACGGCCTGCAAAGCGCCAATGGGACACGCTCCTACAGCACCAGGGCAGGAATAGCAGTTCAAACCCGGTACACAGACGAATTTTTGCCCGCCTGTCTGTATTCTCCCCTGCGTAAAGCCAATCAGATAGCCATTGGACACAACCGTTGCAATCAGCTGTATGATATGACGTCTTTTTTCTGTTTTCTTCATCAACCTACTCCTATACATTCCAGGCAAATGGTGATTGCCTTTTTTAATACCGTCAGATGTTCCTGACGAATAAAACCATAAGCCATCATGCCCATGGAAAAAAGAAGGAGCGGATATTTGATCCATCCGCCCCGCATAGTATTTTGTTTACAATTCATTGAATCAACTCCAGACGTGCATTGATTTCTTCCAGATAAGCCGCCTTGATTTCGCCTGATTTTCCAGGTACGCCTACAACAGGATTGCCAATGACATTTCCTTCTTTATCAATAAAGAATGTGGTTGGAGCGCTGGAAATATACTGGATTACATTTTCCTGCAGGCTATCACTGGGCAACAGCACCGGATATTTTACGCCGCAATAGTCCAGAATTTCCTGTGTGAATGCGGTATCATCACTGCCGTCAACACAAATGGAAATCAGATTTACATTTTCAGGCAAAGCTTCATCCAGTTCTGCCAGCTCTGGCATTTCGGAAATGCATGGATTGCACCATGTGGCCCACACATTGACAACCGTCATATCATAGTCTGCGAAGATATCCTGTGTAACGGTTTCCCCAGTCAACAGTGTGGTTTCAAAGTTTGTAAAACTGCCTGAGAAATTGCTTTCCGGCACTTCAGATGCAGGGAAAATGAAAATCTTGTTTTTGAAATTAGGTCGATCTTCAATAATCGCATCCAAATTTGTTTTTTCTTCATCTGTCAGCACCAGAGCGCTGTAATCATCATTATATCCCAGATAGTAATCGCTGTCAAAAGCTGTTGCGATTTTTTCTACATTACCGTAGATGCTTGTAAATTCTGCATAGACTTCTTCTGCTTTTTGATCATTCTTCGGCAAACGGCATACACCAGTGAAGAAGAAAATTTCATTGCTCAGCTTTGCAGAAAGTGCTTCCTGTTCTTCCGTAGAGAGATTTTCCGAGCCCAGCATCTGATCGGAAACGTCCTGCGGAATATAGAATAATGTTACCGCATAAGGAGAAATGACACTTCCGCCCACTTTTCCTTTATTTAATCCCACTGCAACAGGCTCTGTATTGGTGATACCAAATCCCATTTCAGACTGGGCAAACCAGTTTTCATGATCACCCAAAAGAAATGTGGTGCCGTCCAAGGTCGTCATAACCTCTGTGTTAAAGGCATCATTGACCTGTGCGCCATCATCTAAAGTAGAAACTGTGTGTTCTGACGTACTCTGCACTTCATCCGAAGCACACCCACTGAAGGCTGCCGTGCAAAGTGACAATGTCAAAAATACGCAAAGTAATTTTTTCATGATGGTGTTCCTCCGTATTCTCTTGAAGTTTCCGTGTCTTTATGAATACTACAGGGAATCCCTGTGGATGTCAAGAGAAAGAATGGCCAAAAGTAGTAAGATTTTGTTAAGAAAAAAAGATAGAAACATAGATGTTCCAAAAGGATGAATCCAACATTTATTACCTGTAATCCGCCAGACAAACGCCCGAATCCGTTATAATTTTCCGCAATTCCTCCATCTCATTTTCTGTAGGCGCCGCAAAAGTATCGTCTGGTGTTTCCATACCCAGTGCCTCATATTTTCCAAATCCGAATTTATGATAAGGCAGCAGTTCCATTTTTGCCTGCGGCAGATGGGTATGGACAAATGCCGCACTTGCTGCAATATTTTCCGCATCCGCATTGACGCCTTTGATGACAGGAATGCGGATGACGATTTCCGCTGGCAATTCTTTCAGCCGTTTGATGTTTTCCAATATCTTTTCATTGCCAACACCTGTAAAATAGGCATGTTTTGCGGAATCCATATGTTTCAGATCCATAAAAATCAAATCCATCCGCTGCAAAATAGGCTTCAGCACATCAAAATCAAAGTAGCCACAGGTTTCCATGGCCAAATGAAATCCCATATCATATAAGGTTTCCGAAAGCTCATTCAAAAATTCCCGTTGCATGGTGGTTTCTCCACCGGAAAACGTAATACCGCCGCCGGACTGCATATAGAACAGGCGGTGTTTCTTTACCTCTTCCACAATTTCGGAAACCTCTTTTTCTACCACCATACGTTTTTTCGCATTCTTCGGACAGATATCGGCACACTTGCCGCATCCATCGCATTTTGCCCGCTGTTCGGGGTCATTGAGGTTGATTCCATTATGGACGTGACAAACGGTGGTACAAAGCCCACAACCGATACAGAGCTTTTCATAAAAGGCCGTTTTGGGCTTCTGGTCAAAGCCCTCCGGATTGGAACACCATTTGCACCGCAGGGGACAGCCTGCCATAAAAATGGTGGTTCGAATGCCCTCCCCGTCATTGACGGAAAAAGGCTGTAACTGCATCACATATCCCTTCATTGATTCCATTCCTTTCTGCTATGAGAAGAACAGACCGGCAATGCCGGTCTGTCAGATTTCTTAGAATGTTTCGTGTGCGTTTCTTGCAATGATAGAATCCTGCATGGACTTAGACAGGTTGACAAACTGTGTGCTGTAACCTGCTACACGCACCAGCAGATCTTTGTAATCTTCTGGATGTGCCTGCGCCTTGCGGAGGGTTTCTGTAGAAACTGTATTAAACTGTACATGGAAGGCACCCAGCGCAAAGTAAGACTGAATCATAGCCCCCAGATTTGCCTGACCGCGTTTGGTTGCTACCAGATCCTGATTCAGACGGAGGTTCAGCAGTGTACCGCCGCTATGGATATCCTGATTCAGTTTTGCAGCGGAACGCATTGCAGCCAAAGGTGTGGAAGTATCTGTGCCTACATAAGGAGATACGCCTTCGGAAATTGGTTCTGTTGCCTTTCTACCGTCCGGTGTGGCACCCAGCACCTTACCTGTAGGCAGGTAGTTGGAAATGCCCATGAATGCGGACAGGAAGTGATTGCCATTGATGTCTTTATATTTATGAACTTCCTGATAGAAGAAGTTGCCGATTTCTCTTGCAATATCATCTACATAGTCATCATCATTGCCGTATTTGGGAGCAGCCTGCACTTTTGCACGGAGTTCATCATAGCCTTCCCAGTTATTATTGATGGCGTCAATGATTTCTGCCATGGTAACAGATTTTTCTTCAAATACCAGCTTTTTGATGGCTGCCAGAGAGTTTGCCACAACGGCAATACCGATACCTGTGATAACGGGGCCAATGTTATATTTTGCGCCGCCTTTTGTCAGGTCTTTGCCGTTCTTCATGCAGTCCTCAATACATGCGGACATGAAGGGTCTGGGAACCATTTCTACATGAAGGCGCTGGGCTGTAATCAAGCTGATAACAGCCTGTTTGATCAGGTAAGCAAACTGTTTATAGAAAGCTGCTTCCACTTCTTCATATGTAGAGAATGTTTTAGGATCTTTTTCATCCAAAGCGATTTTTTTGCCGCTGAGACGGCTTTTACCTTCGTTTGTGGCAAATTCCAGAGCTGCCGCAAAGTTCAGGTTTGCTGCGGAAGTCCATTCCCCTGTTTTACGGAAATGAGGAACTACACAACCGCAGTTAGACCAGTCGCGAGCGTCTTCCGGTTCATAACCTGCGTTAACCAGCATCTGATAGCCTGCGTTATCACTGTGGATTGCAGGGAAGCCAGTTCCTTTGCTTACCAGATGGGTCACAGCTGCCATGAATTCATCAGGAGTATCCGGATGGATACGTACACTCAAGCCGGGCTGATGTGCCAGTGTATCTTCTGTTGCTTTCAAGCACATATAAGACAGTTCATTAGTAGCGTCTTTCCCATCTCTGGTTCTGCCGCCTACTGTCAGGTTCTGGAACTGGTTATAACCAGCGAAGAAATCAGCTGTGTTCGCAGAAATTGTCCAAACCCATTCAGAAAGTTTCAGCCACAGGCATTCGATCAGTTCCTGTGCTTCATCTTTGGTGATGACACCAGCATCTTTATCTGCTTTATAATAAGGATACATATACTGGTCGAAACGACCGGGGTTCCAAGCCAGAGGGTTTTCGGACAGGATACCGCCCAGCTGTGTGAACCACATGAACTGCATGGCTTCTCGGAAAGATTTCGGCGGATTTTCAGGAACCACGTCACAGATTTCTGCAATCTGCAGCAATTCTGCTTTTCTGGTTTCGTCAGCTTCTTCCGCTGCCATTTCTCTTGCTTTTTCCGCATAACGGTTTGCCAGACGGATGATACCATCGCATACCAATACGATGGAGCGATAGAATTCAATTTTTTCTGCGCCTTCCAGAGATGTAGCGTCCAGTTCTGCCAGATATGCTTCCGCTTCCTTTTTGATGCCGCCGAAGCCTTTTTTGAACAGCACGTCCTGATAGTCCGCAGTGATTTCCCCTACCGCCTGACGCCATTTGGAGTCTGTGTCTACAAAGCCAGTATCCACAGCCACCCGTTTGGTTTCTTCGGAAATCTGTGCCAAAAATGCTTCTTCCAGAGATTTATGTTCCCAATAAGGGAAAATTTCTTTTCTGACAAAAGCACGCTGTTCATCTGTCATTTCATAAGGGTCCTGTGCACGGGTTGCAAAGGTATCCATTTCACGATCCACCCATGTCCAGGAGAATTCAGGAGTCAGGATGCCGCATTTGCGAAATTCACCGGTACAGCCAACGATGAGTTCATCAGGGAAAATATTGACACACAGTTCATTACAGGTATCATAAAATGCCTGGGCGCGGCGAATGGCAACAGGCTGCCCTTCCGTTCTTTTATGGGATTCTGTCCAGATGCGCGCTCTTTCATAGGAAATGGCAGGCTTGCTGTTTACATAGTTTAAACGGATTCGTTCTACTCTGTCGGTAATGCTCATTGCGTTCATCCTCTCTTTTTATGTACTATTTCTGATAATAAATCAACATGCAGATGCGTGTATTGCCGTCACACCCGTTTTCATAGACATGTGGTCTGTCTGCCTGAAAATGGATAGCGTTGCCGGCTTCCACATAATGGCGTTTGCCGTCTGTTTCCAATACGAAACAGCCTTCATAGACCAATATAAATTCTTCCGTTCCCGGTTCATGGGCTTCGGAAACGGATCTGGAACCCGGGTCCAGTTCAATATGCAGCATTTCAAATTTCCGCTCATGATGATAGGGGAAAAATGGGTACAGGCGAAAATGTCCGCCGTCACTGAGAAGAGGATTCACTTCCTCTTTGGAAATGATTTCAGCTTCTTTTTCAGACTGTTCCAAAAGACCCGTAAAAGAGATATGAAGTCCCGTTGCAATCTTCCATAATGTAGAAATAGTCGGACTGGATTCCCCACGTTCGATCTGTCCCAACATACTTTTGCTGACACCTGTCATATCAGAAACAGTGTCTAAACTCCATTTATTCTCTTTTCGAATCCTTTTTAGGTTTTCAGCGATAATACCGCTCATTGCATCCATATATGCTCCTCCTCCCGCGCACAAACGTCTTTATAATAGAATAGCATTGGAAAAGAAACCCGTCAATGAATTGATGATACAGTATTTCGCATATACTACCTTTATGTTGTACGTTATAACGCATCTATAAGAGAAGCGTATCACGGCACACTATATTTGTCAACACGGACAAACGTTTTTGTGGAATATTTGGACGTTTTATCGAACAAAGCCCTTATCTTCTCATACAACGAAAAAGCCAAAAAATAAAAAAGAGCCGAAAATTCAGCAAATATGCCAAATTTTCAGCTCTTTTATTTACATATTAGAAGGCTCAGCCTTTCAGTTTCAGAATTTCATCCAGAATCTTATGAGCAACTTCTTCTTTTGTCAGAAGTTCCAGCTGGATTTCTTCCTGTTTGGAAATCATGGTAACCACATTGGTGTCTGTACCAAAGCCGCTGCCTGCTACTTTCAGGTTATTGGCAATGACCAGATCAATGTTTTTCTTATCCAGTTTCACGCGGGAGTTTTCCAGCATATTCTGGGTTTCCATGGAAAATCCGCAATAGAACTGACCTTCTCTGCGGTGTTCGCCCATATATTTCAGAATATCATGGGTACGATCCAGTTCAATACTCATTTCGCCATCTTTTTTCTTCATTTTATCATCAGCAACGGTTTTGGGTTTATAGTCCGCAACAGCCGCAGATTTGATGATGATATCATTATCCAGGAAACGTGCTTTCATTGCCTGGAACATATCTTCTGCGCTGACTACCTGCACATAATCCACAAACATGGGGCGTTCCAGAGATGTGACACCGCTGACCAGTGTCACTTCCGCACCACGGAGCATAGCCGCCTTTGCGATTTCATAGCCCATTTTGCCTGTGGAATGATTTGTAATATAACGCACAGGATCGATGCTTTCCTGAGTAGGGCCAGCAGTTACGATAACCTTCATGCCTTTCAGGTCTTTTTCGTAAGCGATTTCCCGCAGGATATAACCTACCAGAACTTCTTCCTTCGGCATTTTGCCATCGCCTACGTCACGGCAAGCCAGCATGCCTGTGTCAGGCTGAATCACTTCATAATCATATGCCTGCAGTTTTTTCAGATTATCCTGCACAATGGGATTATGATACATATTGGTATTCATGGCAGGTGCAATGATCTTCTTGCAGGTGCAAGCCATAACGGTGGTGGTCAGCATATCGTCTGCAATGCCATTTGCCAGTTTGCCGATGACATTGGCAGATGCAGGCGCAATCAGCACAACATCCGCTTTTTTCGCCAGGGAAACATGTGCCACATGGAACTGGAAATTCCGGTCAAAAGTATCCACCAGGCATTTATTTCCTGTCAGTGTTTCAAAGGTAATGGGTGTAATGAAATGGGTTGCGTTTTCTGTCATAATGACATGTACGTCACATTCCATTTTCACCAGCATACTTGCTACATTTGCCATTTTGTAAGCGGCAATGCTGCCTGTTACGCCCAAAATGACGGTTTTTCCCTTTAACATACATCAACATCCTTTTCTTTTGCTTTTTGTATGATTTGACAATTTATTCACAGTATTGTCATTATAACAAACTTTTCTGCCTTCGTATAGACCAATCAGGAAAATTTTATTTAAAAAGCAAGATAAGAAGCGCCTTCCAGCGGAATCACAACCTGCAGGCCCACGCGGTCGTTCATATCCCCCACAACATAGATGGTATAGGCTTTGCCGCCCTTCAGCGTCACCACAGGATCTTCCAACAAGACAGCGCCACTGAAGTATTCCCGCAGCTTCAGGTTATGCTCACCGGGAACCACTGCCATATAACGGCTGACTTCTTTATAATTCAAATCAGACAGCACCAGACTATCGTCCAGATATACATCCATTCTGGGTGCGTTTGCAGAAAGCTGCACAAACCGCACATATGCCATATTCCCCTGCAGGAAACGACGGTTATCATTGATCATTTCCAGAGAAACATTGCCCTCTGTGCCCGTCAGAGCCGCTGTATAGATACGGTATCCAATGAGGTTGATATAACTTACGGTAAGGGGATTTTCCGTAGTTCCGGCACGGAAAACTGCCACACGGTAATAACCGGGGAATGCTTTCATATACTCCGTAAAATTACGATACAGCAAGTTAGAAGCTACTTTTCTGCCATTGACATAAATGTCCACACTTCCAGCGCCGGGATAGGCATTGAAAAAGCGAATGTAACTGAACATGGTAATGCCGGGAACGATGGGCAACACCGTAATCTTCAGATTACCGGGAAGCTGCACACCGGGATACATGCTCTCTGCTGTCCCGTCAGCCACTTCCTGAGTCAGGCTTTCCAGCGGAAGCTGCCGGATTCCCTCCTGTGTCAGCGGCAGCGGCATAACCATATCCGCACTGGTTTCCACGCCTGCTTGTTTCCAAATGTCCGTCATTTTGGTCACCTGTCTTTTCAAAAGTTCTGTTATTATGTTATGTCAGAATTTTGAGAATGTGCATGGGAAATCCGGCGAATGGGCAAAAACCAGAATCGCCCATACAAATAACGGTACATTTTCTCACACTGGTTCAAAGTAAGCTGTTTCTGATAACATAATACCTCCATGGGAACGCCATACATATCCCATAGGATGCCTGTTTCCTGAAAACCACAGCGCAGATAGAATTTTTTTCTTCGTTTTCTTTGGAGGGCATTGGACGCTTTCTCATTTTCTGGCTCAATCTCCAGAAAAATATATTGTTCAGGATAAATATCTGCAAGCAGCTTTAAAGCATGGCTGCCCACGCCCCTGCCCCGTTTAGAGGACATCACGGCAAAATAATCAATCAGCACCATTTCTTCATAAACAGCGCATACGAAAAATCCAAGAAATTCTGTGTGCTCTTTGATGACCCACATTTCCATTTTTCCGTTTCTGCAATTTCTGCAAATTCTGGAAAAAGGCTTTCTTTCCGTCCATGGAAAGGAAGCGCAATATAACTGATAAATCCGTTTATAATCCTGTTTGCAGGCTTTTTCTATCAACATTCCATTTCCTCCTGTGGAAAATTCTGATAAAAATAGGATAGCTGGAATCCGAGGATTCCAGCTATATTTCTTATTTCTTATTGAATTCCGAAGTTTGGATCGTCTACAGGATTGGTAGGTGTTGTGGTTTCTGTTGAGTTATTGTCACCTGTTCCTGTAGAAGGATCTGTTGTGGTTCCTTCATTATCTGTTCCGGGTGTTGTTTCTTCCGGTGTTGTCGGTTCTGCAACATGATCGGAAGTACATTCCTGACTGACATCAATATCCAACTTGCCTTCTGGAACTTCACTTGGTTTGCCAAGGATTTGTCCATCTTTCACTGCCACAACCACACTAATAGGGTTCGGGCAATTCGGTCCTGCCAGTTTGCCTGTTTCGGAGCAAACAGTGTAAGACTTATGAAGGGTACATACGGAATCATCTCTCTGGAAGTCCGCAGCTGCCAGGTCAGAACGAGCTGAGTAACCATAGTAGTCCTGACTGCACAGACTAGAAGGCTGAGCGCCGCTTGCCGCGCAGACAGACAGAGTTACGATGCCGTCTGGTCTTGTAAATTCTTTATTAGGCAGATTTGCGTGAATCTGACTCATGACATGTTTCCAGATCTTCAAATGGGCGCTGCCGGAGACATTCGTCATCTCTTTGGACGTATCGTAACCCATCCAGATACCCGCCGTATAATAAGGCGTATATCCGTAGAAAGTCAAGTCCACATTATCACTGGTGGTACCAGTTTTACCGGCAACTGTCATTCCGCTGATCTGTGCCGCAGTACCTGTACCGCTGGTGATAACGTCTTCCATCATATCTGTCAGAAGGTATGCAGTTGTTTCTTTCAGAACTCGTGTACCTTCTTTTTCTCTTTTATCCAGAAGCACATTGCCGTCGTGGTCATATACCACTGTGTAATAAGTAGGTTCATAGTATGTGCCGCCATTTGCGATACATGCGTATGCCCCTGTCATTTCCATAACGGATACACCCTGTGTCAGACCACCGAGGGCAGTGGTTGCTGCCTTATCTTCTTCCACCAGATGTTCCAGACCCATACTCTTCATATATTCGAAGGATGTTTCTGCGCCAACCATCATAAAGGCTTTCACGGCCAATACGTTCATGGAATCTCGGATACCTTCTCTGACTGTCAAAGGACCGAAGAAACGTCCCTGCCAGTTCTTAGGTGACCAAGAACCATAAGTTACAGGCTCGTCCACAATGATAGAACCGGGCATCAACAGCCCTGTATCAATGGCAGGTGCGTAAGAAGCCAGTATCTTCATAGCGGAACCCTGCTGACGAAGGCCCTGTGTCGCACGGTTGAATACGGAGTCACCGGGTTTCTGACCGCGTCCGCCAACCAGCGCTTTTACTTCACCATTGCTCTGGTCCATAATAACCATGGCAGACTGCAGGGATTTGGATACGGTTACTTTATCCAGAACCAGCTGATGGGTATCATCCAGCAGCTCGTCTTTTACAGATTCTACAAAAGCATCTACTTCGTCTTCACTGGTAACAGTTGTTTTCCGTTCATAGTGAGACTGATTGGAAGTATCATTGGGACCACTAACAGGCTGGGAAGTATCTGCAACAGAAATCAGATACGTTACATCCAGCGTACCATCACTGGGCGGGAACATACTGTCATCTGTAAAGGTTTCATCCAGGATTGCCTGCATTTCTGTGTTCATGGTCGTATGAATTTCCAGACCATTGTTGTAAATCATCTTATAAGCCTGAGCAGATGTATAACCCAATTCTTCCTGAAGGTCTTCTGCCAACTGGTCAATCATAGCTTCCACAAAGTAGTTGTGGTTGGCAACACCAGTGGATTCTTCCTGATTGGTGCACACCAGATTTGCATATACATCTTCTGCCAAAGCTTCATCATGCTCTTCCTGGGTGATATATCCCAGTTCCAGCATTTTGTCCAGAACCAAAGTCTGTCTTTTCTTATTATTTTCCGGCTGAGAATCCGGCGCATACAGGCTTGGATTATTGGTAATGGAAGCAATGCAGGCGCTTTCCGCCAAGGTCAGGTCACTGACATGTTTTCCGAAATAATACTGCGAAGCCGCTTCGACACCATTCAAACCATGGCTCAAAGCAATGGTATTCAAGTATAATTCCAAAATATAATCTTTTGCCGCTTCTTTGGAACCAAGCTGTTTTTCCAGCGTATCTTCCAGATTCAATGCAAGGAATTGTTCTTTGACTTTTCTGACAATGCTTTTTTCATTGGTCAGCACTTCATTCTTGATCAGCTGCTGGGTAATGGTACTTGCGCCCTGACTGAAGCTCATGGTTTTGATATTTTCTACCAAGGCACGGAAAATACCGCGCATATCAATACCGCCATGCTCATAAAAACGTTCGTCTTCAATGGCAACCACAGCATGCTGCATGTGTAATGGGATTTCATCCAGATTCACATATTCCCTGTTTTCGTTGCCATGCAGTTTATCCACTTCCGTTCCTGCGTCATCGTAGACAATGGAAGTGTAGGACTGGGGCATAACATCTGACGTATTGAGCATATCTGTACTTTGCAATATGCCAAATACGGTGCCAAGACCAGCGCCTGCAACTGCAAAACCAACTAAGACTACCAACACAATCAATATTTTGGAAATCTTTTTTCCGGTACCTCTTCTTCTCCGTTTCCTGCCGCGTCGGGCATTGGGGTGCGGACGGGTACTTCTGCGTCTGCTACTGCTGCTGCCGTGATCAGACTCAGGACGACTGTGTGGGCGTCTTCTTCGTTGAGAATCACTCATCTTTAACCCTCCTTTATCCGTTGATTATAACAGATTTTACGACAGAGATAAAGTAAAATTATATAGAATTTCAAACGCAATTCCTAAAATTGTATTAAAAACGCATGATTTTGGCGTGAAAAACCCATTTTTTCATTGTTTTCAGACTAAATTCCGCGTGATGCCATACAATAGAATCAGGGGGTGAATACCATGGGTGTCAGACGCAGAAAAAAACGCACTTTTCACTGGTCAACACTGCTGCTGATTATCACCATCGGCATAACACTTGGCATAGGACTGCGATTCTTTGACTTGCGTTTAACAGAGATTGCGGAAGAAATGTCCAAGCTGGAGTCAAAAACAGCGGCAAACCGCGTCATTGATACTGCGTTAGAACGTACCCTGTCAGCGCTTTCCATGGAAGCGGACGATTTTTATTTTGCAAATGAAAGCAATCCCGATGGGATTTCTGCCGACACCATCGCCATCAACCGCTTCTGCACCACCCTCAGCAGTGAAATCACCAAAGAGCTGGAGATTCTGAATAACGAAAAAATCAACGTTCCTCTGGGCAGCATCAGCGGCGTGGAACTGTTTGCAAACTGGGGGCCTGACATTCCCTTTTCTATGGAACCAAAAGGCGCCGCAGAGGTTGATTATGAAACAAAAATGGAAAGCAGCGGCATCAATCAAATGCATTTTCAAATCTGGATTAATATTTCTCTGGAGATTCGTATTGTCAATCCCCTTCATGAAGAAAGCATTCCCATGACGCGGAAAATCATGCTTGTAGATACCGTATTTGGCGGCGATGTACCAGAAGAATATTTTCAGTGGGAAACGGCAGATTTACCTATTGACAGAACGGTAAAAATGCTATTAAATGTATAGAGAAGATGTCAAATTTTTAACGGAGGTAAGGCATATGATTCGTACACTTAGAGATTTTTTGGAAGAAGTTGGCGGTCTTTCTTATGATAATGGTGATTTCTGGGCTGTAAGAGATAAATTCAGAGATCGTGAAATTCAGGCGTTTGTAGATTGTTTCCTGCCCGGCACACAGATTCTGCGTGACGGCAAAAACGGTGCACCCGTTGCCATGAAAGGTTTGGCAGACGACAACAAAGGTGCTACCGGCGAGGAAGAACTGGATTTCCACGGCCTGCAGCTCTATGATTTCTCCGATACAACTGGTGAATGGGTTGTCGTAACCTTCCCTGATCTGGAAAGTCTGGAAAAACATCTGCTGAGCGAAGCTGGTTACCTGAACTTCTACAGCACACAGATGCTGGTATTTGAAGATGGTCAGTATAAACCTTTCGAAATCATGTTCAACGGCGACAACGATACAGTTATCGGCATTGACAAAGATCAGTTCGACGCTCCACTGGATATTCAGGGTCTGCAGGGCAGAATCTGGGTACGTTGGATGGATCTGTCTGAAGTACAGCCTTTGACTGACGAAGATGTAGAAGCATACAAACGCTCCATCGGCAGATAACAAACACCCTGAAAAAACATATCCCCATTTCTCAGGCAAATGAATTGCGGAAGGAAATGGGGATTTTTTTTGTTTAGAAATCATTTCAAAAAGAAAAGACAGATTCTCTTTCAGAAAACATAGCAAAAAAGAAAGCTGAAATCCTATGATAAGGACTTCAGCTTTTTTGTTTTCTTATAAAGGCAAGGCGCATTCGTCTGCCTTTTTCATATCGTTTTTAGCGGATGACACGTCTTGCTGTCACATATGTATTTACGCTATAGCTGCTGCTCAGGCTTGTAACGGTAACGCCATATGCAGCGCCATCTGTGGAATGGATATAGTTTCCATCGCCCATGTAGATACCAACGTGGCTAATGGTGCTGTCGCCGCCGGTATTGAAGAATACCAGATCCCCAGCCTGCAGATCAGACTTGGAAACTGCTACACCGTTGCTTGCCATAGAAGCGGAACTTCTGTTCAAAGAAATACCAAAATCACGGAAAACAGCATATACAAAGCCGGAACAATCCACACCTGTATTCAGGTTTGTGCCGCCCCATACATAAGGCGTACCGATAAACTGTTCTGCATATGCAACAATTTCTTCACCTTTTGCGGAAGATGCAGAAGAAGAGCCGCGGGAAGGTTCTTCTTCACCGCTGCGGATAGAAACATAATCCGCACTAACATAACCTTTCTGACCATCATCTGTGATGACACGCACCCATTCTGTGCCCTGACGGTCTACGTCTACCACTGTGCCATAAGGCAGAACTGTCAGAACGATAGAATTGGTAGATGCTTCTTTACGCAGTTTCAGACCGCTTTCTGCTGTCACCACTGCATATTTCACTTCTTCTGCCGCAGGTGTAATCTGAGGGTCTGTATTGCCAACCACTGTCAGTGAAGAAAGATAATCTCCGGAAAGATAATCTTTGCTGATGTATGCCTGCTGACCGTTATATTCCACCTGATACCAGCCGTCCACACGTCCTACTGCTGTGAGGGTATCCCCTGCATTCACACTGCCCAGCACATTAGAGCTGGTAGTTGCTGCTGCACGGATATTAACGCCGGAACCTGTTACAGTACCTTCTGTTTCTGTCAACTGAAAATAATCACTGGATACAAAACCATTCTGTCCATTATAAGAGATCTGATACCAGCTGCCGCTTTTGCCAGTCACCTGATATTCTGATCCACTGCTGATCTGACCCAATACAGCCGCATCTGTTCCTGCTGCTTCACGGACATTGACATTGGTGCCATTTGCCTGTCCCATATCAGCCGCAAAAACGGTTGCTGTACCGAGCATCACGCAGGCTGCTGTTACACAAACCTGGCGGATTGCTTTGGATAAGTTCATAAAAGCTTCCTCCATTTTGTCTTTTTCCCGAATTTATTACAAATCTGTTACAACTAGTATACGAAAGTTTAATAATCTTGTCAATATTTTTTGCAGATAACTTTTCATAATCTTCCACAACATAGCATAAGAAACCCTTATTTTTCGCCATTTTTCCTGTTTACCAAAAAGATTATCCTCATTTTTTGTCATATAAAATGAAAATAGATATCTGCGCAAACATTTTTTAAGAATTTTAAAAGAAATTGATGTCAAGCATCCAAATTTCCCATGCTGTTTTTTCTGGAAAGACAAAATTTTCAATCGCTTTCAAAATACACCAAATTGCTGCCGCCGCAAACCATGCCCAATTTTGCGCCCTCTTCTTTCCGCAGCACAAATTCCTGTACATCCTTTTGGATATGATGCTTTGGCATTTGAGAGCCGTAAATCATTGCCGCATGTTCCACAGCGCCGCCGCCAATGGTACCAGCCAGAATCTCATTATCTTTTACCACCATTCTCGCACCTGCTTCTCTGGGCGCAGAACCGCTTTTGGCAACGATCAGTGCCATGGTAGAGCCTGTATCTTCACACAAAGCATCCAGTACTGCATCTTCAATGGTTTCTACAGGGACTTTATTTTTCTCCTGAATGATTTCTGCCGCAATGCAGACCGCAATTTCTTCCGGTGTTACAGCGCCAATCTTCAGCCCAATAGGTGCATGGATGGCTTCCACCTCCGCAGGCCGCAAGCCGGATTTATAAAGAGCTTCTTTTGTTTTGGCAACTTTATTTTTGCTACCAATCATGCCCACATAAGCGTATTTTCTCCGCAAAATCTGACGAACACATTGTTCATCCGCCTGATGCCCTCTGGTGACCACCACATAATAATTGGCAGGCAAATCAGGAATTTCCTCAAACACCTGCCCAAAATCGCCGCAGAGCACGCAGTCCGCTTCCGGGAACCGCTGGAGATTGGCAAACTCTCCTCGGTCATCTACAACGGTCACATGAAAGCCTAACAATTTTCCCAATTTCACTAAGGAAAGGGAAATATGACCGCCGCCAAGAATCACCAGTCTGGGGCTCATGCCAAAATGCTCCACAAACACATGATTCTCACCAATCTCACAAGTGGTGCAGCTTTTCATTTCGCCAATGGTCAGCAGCATTTTCTTCGCTGTTTCCATTTCTCCCGGAGGTGCCCAAAGGACACCTTCCTCCTGCCACAAAAACTGAAAGCCCTGCAAAGGGCCTTCGTAAACAAGACCGCTGCCTACCCAATCCAGTTCCTGCAGGTAGTGCCGGAGTTGTTTATATGCTTCTCTCATGGGAATCTCCCTCTTTTCTATGGTATTGTTTCTGCCGTAAGCTTCCCCAAAGACAGGGCACAGAGAAATCCGCAGCAATTCTCTCTGCTCTGTCCCAGCCGACGACTTCTGCCTGATTCAAAAAAACACATCCCTGTATCTCATCCCAAAGGGCACCATAGCCTGCCTGCAAAAGGGGGAAAATATCCCCTTCCGCCACTGTTTTTCCAGAAAACATGGAAGAAACCAGCCCAAAACAATGGCATACCAGTTCCCATGGCTGTCCCAAAGCAGAAAGCCCTGCCACCGTCACCAGAAAGTCACAGTTTTCCGGCAAAACAGGCTCGTCCTGTCTTGGCATTTTCAGCGGCATTCTTTTGGAACCATCTGCCTCCACCAGAATCACATCAGCAAAAGGAAAAACCGCGTCAAAAACAGCTTGCGGCAAAGGCCCCATTTTTTCTTCAGAAAAAACACTGCCTGCCACTGCAAAGCCGTCCCTTTTCAGTTTTTCTTTGATTTCCTCTGCCGTTCCATCCAATACACCATCTTTTTCCGGCAGGTACATTTTCGTGGTGGTCGTCAGCAGCACACGTTTTCCTTTCTGTCGGTATTCCTCTGCCAATAAATACAACAGACTTGTCTTGCCCCCTGCACCCACAGCACAGATACAACGTGCAGAAGGCGGAATCTGCAATGCTTCTGTAAGCAACATCTTTCCGCCTCCTTTCAAATCATCAGTTCATATATATTTTCGTATTTCAGATCGTATTTTGTCAATAGGCTTTTCATTTTTTCTTTCTCGCCTATGGGCATCCGCCACGCCAGACCGCATCCCGCTGTAATTTGAGTGGGTATGGGAATGAGCCTGCCGGGCACATCGGCGCTTCTTGCGGCTTCTTCCAGTGCCAACGCCTCTGTGGTGGTATGAAATGCCACCAGAAAACAAAGTTCTTTTGGTCTCATGTCCATGCCTCCGCAATTTCTTTCACTGCCAAAATGGCTTTTTCCACTTCTTCTTCCGTTGTAAAGTAACAGAAACTAAACCGCACAGCCCCCTGTTCTACTGTTCCCAGCTGTTCGTGCATCAAAGGGGCACAATGAGCGCCGCCGCGGGTAGCAATGCTGTAACGCACCGCCAATTCATCACAAACATCCTCAGAAGGGTTATCCCCGATATTCAGAGAAACAATGGGTGCCCGTTCCTGCGCGGAAAAATCACCGTAGACTGTCACTTGAGGAATCTTGCTAACTCCTTCATAAAATTGACGCATCCGCTTCTGTTCCGTTTCCCGAATGGCAGTCAATCCCGTTTTGTCAATCCAGTCTAATGCCGCAGAAAGCCCAGCAATACCATGTCCGTTCAGGGTTCCCGCTTCCAGATGGGTGGGCATCTGTGCCGGATGGGTCTTGCTGTAACTCTGGACGCCACTGCCGCCTACACAAAAACTGGGGATTTCCAGTCCTTTCCGCACACACATTCCCCCTGTTCCCTGAGGGCCCAAAAGGGATTTATGTCCGGTAAAACATAAAACATCTATGCACATTTCTTCCATATGAATAGGAAATACCCCTGCTGTCTGGGAAGCGTCCACCACAAACAAAATACCTTTTTCTTTGCAAAATGCGCCAATACGCTGAATATCCACCAGATTCCCAGTCAGATTAGAACCATGGGTGCAGACGATGCCTTTTGTATTGGGTTTCAATGCCTGTTCCAGCAAATCGTAGCGGACAGTGCCTTTTTCATCACAGGGAATGATGGTCAGCTCTATACCTTCTGCCTCCTTGCGGTACAAAGGGCGAAGGACGCTGTTATGTTCCATGGCAGTGGTAATGACGTGGTCACCTTTTCCAAAAAGCCCGCTGATGGCAATATTCAGGCTTTGGGTGGAATTTGCCGTAAAAACCACCTGTGCAGGGTCGTCCATGCCAAAGAGTACCGCCAGTTTTTTTCTGGTGCCAAATATGACACGGGAAGAAGTCAGAGAAATCTCATGACCGCTTCTGCCGCTGTTTCCCATGTGCAAAATGGCGTCATATACCGCTTCCGCCACTTCTTTTGGTTTGTGAAAGCTGGTTGCCGCGCTGTCCAGATAAATCATAAACTCCCTCCCTGTATCAACAATCTGCCCTCCGCTGTTTTCGGATGGGCAAAAATTTCTTTTGTGTCCCCGATTTCTGCAATTTTTCCCCGCTCCATGACCATACATTTCTGGGTCAGGCGAAAAATTTCTTCCTTATTATGGGATACCAGAATGGATACCCCGCCAAAACTCTGGAGTACCTGCTGGACTTCCCGTTCCATCTCCTGCCGGAGAAAACTATCCAATGCGGAAAACGGCTCATCCAGCAAAATCACATCAGGCTTTGCCGCCAGCATCCTTGCCATGGCTGTTCGCTGCTGCTGACCGCCGGAAAGAACTGAGGGATACAGTTCTGCCACCTCTGTCAGATAGAACCGCTCCAAAAGTTCCTCCAGAAATTCCTTTTCTTTTTCTTTCCCAAAGGCAAAGGCGATATTCTCCCGCACCGTCATATTGGGAAACAGGGCGTAATTCTGGAACAGATACCCGATTTTTCGTTTCTGGGCTTTTTCGGAGATTTTTTTCTCGCTGTCGAACAGGATTTTATCGTCTAACTGTATTTTTCCCTTGTCCGGCTGCAAAATTCCTGCCAGACACCGCAGAGTGACGCTTTTGCCACAGCCGCTGCGTCCCAAAATACCCAGCACTTCATTTTCCAAATCCAGAGAAATTTCGATGGTTTCTGTCTTTACTTTTTTCATGAATTCTGCCTGTAATCTCAAAAACCCTCATCCTCTCCCTGATATTTTTTCTTTTCAAAATAATTGATACCCACAATGGCAAGGGCAGACAAAATCACAATGACCAGCGACCACAGATATGCCGTCTGCCGATTGCCGCTCTGGACTGCCGTATACACTGCCAGTGCCATGGTCTGAGTCTTGCCGGGGATATTGCCGGCAATCATGATAGTGGCGCCAAATTCCCCCATAGCGCGGGCAAAAGCAAGAATCATCCCTGCCAAAAGCCCGCTGCGGCAGTTGGGCAGAATGATGCGGAAAAAGATTTTCTTTTCACTTGCACCCAATGTCCGTGCCGCGTAGAGCAGCTGTTTATCCATAGATTCCATAGCCCCTCTCACTGCCCGATACATCAGTGGAAAAGACACCACAAACGCTGCTGCCACCGCACCACGGAGGGAAAATATAAAAGGAAATCCGATTTCATTGAAAAACCGTCCCACAGGGCTGTTTTTGCCCAACAATATGAGCAGGAAAAAACCTGTTACCGTTGGCGGCAGCACCAAAGGCAGTGTCAGCACCGCATCGGCAAAGGGACGCAACCGGCGCAGCTTCATAACGCCATAAGCTGCGAGGGTGCCCAGCACCACAGAAAAAAACGTTGCGCAGGCTGCCACCCAAACAGAAAGCAAAAGAGGCGAAACATCCATCACGGAATTCTCCTTCCTTTATTCTGCCAAAAATGTAAAACCATAAGAAGCGAATACTTCTCCTGCTTCTTCACTGGTGAGGAAATCCAAAAACGCCTGAGCGCCTTCGGGATTTGCGCAGTCTTTGATAACAGCCGCAGGATAGAGCACCTGAGGGCCGCCTTCTGGTGCACTGCAAATAACCTGTACAGCGTCACTTGTCTTTGCGTCGGTGGCATATACCACGCCGCAGTCAGCTTCTCCCGCTTCTACCCAAGCCAGCACTTCACGCACATTAGACGCAAATACGGCATGGTTCTTCACATCATCCCAGATACCAAGATTTGTGAAAATTTCCTGGGCATATTTCCCAGCAGGAACGCTTTCCGCTTCCCCCAAAGCAATCTGAGGTTCGCTATCCAGAATGGTTTCAAAAGAAGTTACTGCTGTTTCTCCCTGCGGAGCAATGAGAACAATTTCATTTTGCAGTACATCTTTTCTGGTGGCTGCATCAATGAGTCCCTCTTCTTCCAAAGCATCCATATTGCTTTCTGCCGCAGAGAAGAATAAATCTACTGGTGCGCCTTCTTCAATCTGTGTCTGCAAAGCACCGCTGCCGCCGAAGGTAAAGGAAACTTCTGTACCAGGGTTTTCTTCCTGGAATGTCTGTGCCAGTTCATTGAGAACATCTGTTAAACTTGCCGCCGCAGAAACGGTAATCGCACCTGTCACTGCATCCTGTCCTTCGCTACTTTCTGCTGCCTGCTCACTGCCGCAGCCTGCCAGCATGCCTGCTGTCAAAACCATTGCCAATGCCATCATACCAAATTTCTTTTTCATATGATTTCCTCCTTACTGCCCACATTCTCCTGCATTTGCTGTTAAAATATCCAAACCGTGTCCCAGAGCTGGTAAAATCACTTCCAGGTTTTCCCGCACCGCTTTGGGGCTGCCCGGCAGATTGACAATGAGGGTCTGTTTCCGAATGACAGAAACCCCTCTGCTGAGCATGGCTCTGGGGGTGATTGCCAAAGACGCTGCCCGCATGGCTTCACTGAAACCCGGAACCTGACGCTGCCCAATATCCAGTGTAGCTTCCGGTGTCCAATCTCTGGGAGAAAAGCCTGTGCCGCCGGTGGTCAAAATCAAGTCCGCCGTTCCCATATCGCAGATTTCTTTCATGGTTTCCGCAAGCAGCTGTCTTTCGTCCGGCAAAATCCGCATATCCACCACAGTATACCCTGCCTGTTCCATGATTTCTTTTGCCGCAGGACCGCTCAAGTCTTCCCGTTTGCCTGCCGCCCCTTTATCACTTGCTGTCAGAATCACTACTCGGTACAATTTCCAATTCATCTCCAATCTGAATCATGCCGCCATGGAGCACCCTTGCAAACACGCCTTCTCTGGGCATGATGCAATCCCCCACCGCCTGATAAATTTCGCAATGACTATGACATTCTTTACCAATCTGGGTCATTTCCAGCAAAGCTTCACCGCAGCGGAATCTGGTTCCCACAGGCAGGGTTTTGAAATCAAAACCTTCCACCAGCAGATTTTCACCAAAAGCGCCATCCTCTACGGAAATGCCTTTTTCCTCAAAGGCCCGCACTTTCTCATAAGAAAGGAGGCTCACTTGTCTATGCCAGTTGCCGCCATGGGCATCACCTTCCAGCCCGAAATTCTCAATCAGGCGCACTTTGTCAATATTTTTCTTCTGTGTGCCTCTCTTTTCGCTGATGCACACAGCCATAATCTTTCCCATACTATCCTCCTATTTTCCACATGGGACGGCTTTCGTCGGTAGTATGACCGTCCCTCGGTTTTTGCAGAATACGTTCCTGCAACACCTTCTGTATTTCCTCCGGCTCCGCGCCGCTGCGCACCAATTCCCGCAAGTCACAATCCACTGGATGATGCAGACAGAGCTTCAATTTTCCTTCCGCTGTCATGCGGATACGGTTGCACTGGTGGCAAAAACTGCGGCTCACAGGGCTGATGAATCCAATACGTCCTTTGAAATGCTCGTTTGTATAATAAACCGCCGGGCCTTCCCGGTCATCCTTCTCCGTCTGAATAAATCCGCCATAAACTTCTTCCAGCCGTTTCCGAATGGTTTCATTTTTCACGGTTGGAAAAGCGGAACCTTCCCCAATGGGCATCATTTCAATGAAACGCACCTCCATGGGATATTCCTTCGCCAATTCTGCCAGATGGAGCAGTTCTTTTTCGTTTTCTCCAGCCACAGGCACGCAGTTGACTTTCACAGGCAGTCCCACTTTGCCGCAAGCCGCTAGACCTGCCAAAGCGTCAGACAGCACATCCCGTCTGGTAAGTCTGCAATACTGCTTTGCATCCAGACTGTCGATACTCACATTGACGCCGGAAAGTCCTGCTTTTTTCAGTTTTTCCGCAAGGGGCGCCAGATGGACGGCATTGCTTGTCATAACGACTTTTTCGATACCTGGGATGTTGGAAATGGCTTCCACCAATTCCACGATATCCTGCCGCATAAGGGGTTCGCCGCCAGTGATGCGGATTTTGCGGATGCCTGCCAATGCGGCACCTTTGCAAAGTCTGACCCATTCTTCCAGTGTCAGCAATTCGCCGCTGGGCAGAAATTCCTGCTGTTCTTCCTTCATACAGTAGACGCACCGCAGGTTACAGCGGTCAGTGACGGAAATCCGAAGATAGTCAATGGTTCTTCCAAATCCATCAATCATGCCGATACTCCCCACTCTTTCCGCCGCTTTTTTCGCATAGGCGAATGTCTGTCATAACCATAGAACGGTCTAAGGCTTTACACATATCGTAGATAGTCAAAAGGGTGATCTGCACTCCTGTGAGGGCTTCCATTTCCACCCCTGTTTTCCCAACGGTTTTCACGGTACACGCCGCCTCGATTTCACAGCTTTCTGGATACAGTTCAAAATCCACACTGCATTTTGTCAGCGCCAGCAAATGACACAGGGGAATCAATTCCCAGGTGCGTTTTGCTGCCATGATGCCTGCCGTTCTGGCAATGCCCAGCACATCGCCCTTTGCCATGGTGCCTGCCTGAATCTTCTCAAAAACTTCCCGGCTCACGCGGATGATTCCCTTTGCTGTGGCTGTCCGTTCCGTTTCCGCTTTCTGGCTCACATCCACCATGACCGCGTTGCCTTCTTTATCAAAATGTGTCAACTCTCCCATAAAGCTCCTCCCCTCCTTTACTGTCCGAAACCACAGTCGGGATAGGTGCAGACAGGACAGTTCTGGCATTGTCCGCCATGTGCCATGAGCACAAAATCCCGTCTGGTGAGTTTTTCTCCTGTCAGCAGACGAGGAACCGCCAAATCGAATACTGTCCGTTTTGCGTACATAACGCATCCGGGCAGACCTACCACAGGTTTGCCCTGCACATAAGCCAGCATGAACATCGCACCCGGCAAAACAGGTGTGCCATAAGTCACCACTTCATCAGCGCAGGCACGAATGGCAGAAGGTGTCATATCGTCCGGGTCTACGGACATACCCCCGGTCACCTGTACCATATCCGCTCCCTGTGCCAGAAAATCCAAAATTGCCTGTGTAATGGCTTCGGGCTCATCTCCAGGGAACACCTGCCCCATGATGGTTGCCCCCACTTCCGCCGCTTTTTTCTCCAGAACAGGGCCAAACTGATCGGCAATTCTGCCGGAAACAATTTCGGAGCCAGTGGTGACCACGCCGATTTTCGCAGGGCGGAAGGGTTTTACTTCCACCAAAGGTGTTTTGCTTTCCTTGCATGCTTTCTCAAAGCGTTCCAGTACTTCTTCCTTTACTGCCAGAGGAATGACTCTGGTAGCGGCAAGGAGTTTGTCTTTTGTCACCTGTTTATTGCCATGGATGGTGGCAAAACAGATTTCATCATCACTGTTCACAGCGTACAGGGTATCCAGATTGATTTTCAGCACCCCGTCACAGGCTGCGCGCAGTTCGATCTTCCCTTCTTTTACCTCACTGAAAATGATGTTTTCCCCTGCTGCCGCCTGTACCATCCGCAAAGCCGCATCATTTTCATGGACATAGCCCTTGGACAGATCCCAGACATAAATATGGCGTTTGCCCAGATCCAGCAGTTTTTCAATATCTTCTTCCTGAATGACATGCCCTTTGGCAAAGGCTCTGCCTTTGAACTTACCGGGTACGATTTCTGTAATGTCGTGGCACAGCACCATGCCAACGGCATCTTCCACTCTTACTTTTTCCATATAAAACTCCCTCTATTTCGCATCAAAATTCCTTCCAGCACGCCGCCAGCAATGCACCGCGCTTTGTCGGAAATGGTATAACAATTTTTCTGTTCACTTTCTCTGGGGTCGATATCGGCGATTTTAAACCCTTCTGTCACAGGATAGCCATCTCGGATAAGCCCACGGAGAACCCCTGTCAATGTGGCAGTAACAGGCACGTCGCCGATCATGGCGATGGTCTGCCCTTTTTCCACCAGATCACCGATTTTACTGATATTCTGCAAAATTCCTGCCGCCGGAGCGTGGATAACACGTTCTTCGCCATAACCAGCAATGACACCGGGAATACCTGTATTGGGCGCCGCCGCGCCTTCTGTCAGCACACGCCCAAGATTATGCCCTCTCTGGGTTTCAATGACCAGATGGGCATCTACCCCTGCCGTAAAACCGGGGCCAAGGGCAATAACTGTTTCTGCCATATCTATGGTCGTTCCCAGATTCTTTTTTGCCAGAATGGCATCTACAAGCACCTGCGGCTGGATTTCCTCCAAAATCTTGCAATCCGGGTCAATGAGAACAGGAATGTTTCCATTCTCCTGAATCTCCTGAGCTTCCGCAAAATCTGCCGCCCAGACGGCAGTTACCCCCTCCACTGTCCATTCGCCTTCATAAACGGCTTCTGAAAAAGCCACATACCGACGAATGGCAGAAGGATTTGCAGTTTCCAGCACAATGACCGGAAAACCTGCCTGATACAATTTATGGATGGTACCTGTTGCCAGATCGCCGCCGCCGCGGACAACAATGGGAAATGGTGTTTTCATGGACGAATCACCTTACCTGCTTTGGAAAGCACTTCGGCAATACGATACATATTGGTCACAGAACCAACTGCCAGTTTTTCAGACAAACCATAGTGATTCAAACAAGTGCCGCAAGTGAGGATTTCTACCCCCTGGGCTTCCATGAGCTTCAAATCAGCCAGTGTTTCCGCACCGTCCACAGACAGTTTTGCGCCGCCGTTATACAAAACGATGGTTTCCGGCAGCTGATCCTGTTCTGTCAGAGCATATACAAAGCCTTTCATCAAAATTTTCCCCAGCACATCATCGCCTGTGCCCATGGTTTCCGCTGTCAGAGCAACTACGGTTCCTGCGCTTCTGCCGTCGGGCATACAAACCACCGGAGCCGCATCTGGCTGTGTCTGACTGCCCGCTTCCACAGTGATGGTCACCACATAGCAGTCCTCATTCTGTTTTTCGCTGACTGCTTTCATTTTTTTCTGTTCTGCCATTTTACAAAGATTCTGCACCGCAATGGCGTTATCTACCAGCACTTCCACAGTGCCTTCTGTCATACTTTCCAATACTTTTTTTGTTTCAATAACGGGCAAGGGACAAGTTTTTCCACGTGCGTCTACTCTTTCCATTTATGTTTCCTCCTATAGTACGATAATCTTCTGTGTCTCTTTTTTCACAACTTTTCCAACAATGCCGCAAGGCAACCCTAATGCCGCAATTTCTGCTAACGCCTGTTCCGCATCCTCTTTTGGCATGCTCACCAGCAAGCCGCCGGAGGTCTGAGGGTCAAAAAGCAATTCTTCCACCGCAAATGGCACGCCGCAAAATTCCACCAAATCACCTACATGGTTCCGGTTTCTCTGGGCTGCCGCTGTGAGGAAAAATCCGTCAGCATAAGCCAGACTTTCTGGAATGTGCGGGATACGGATAGAATCAATCTCCGCACTGAGCCCCTTTGCCAGCATTTCCTTTAAATGCCCCAGAAAACCAAAGCCTGTCACGTCCGTACAGCCGTGGACTTCATATTTCCGAATGATTTCCGAAGCGTATTTGTTCAAAGTCGTCATGGAACGGACAGCCATTTCCATGGCCTCCGGAGAGGCTTCTACCATACGATTTGCCGTGCAGACAATACCAACGCCCAAGGGTTTTGTCAGCAAAAGCACATCGCCTTCCTGCGCACCGTCATTGGGAAAAATACGGTCTGGATGGATGGTTCCCATGGCAGACAGCCCATATTTCACATCCGCGTCGGCAATAGAATGCCCGCCGGCAAGGGCGCCTCCTGCTTCGATGACTTTTTCACTGCCTCCCTGCATGATTTTCCCCAAAATGTTCAAATCCATTTTTTCCGGGAAACAAACGATATTCAAGGCTGTCCGCACATCGCCGCCCATGGCATAAATATCACTAAGGGCATTGGCTGCGGCAATCTGTCCAAAAATATAAGGGTCTTCAACCATTGGCGGAAAAAAATCCAATGTCTGCACAATGGCAGTATCTTCTGAAATCCGATAAACTGCCGCATCATCAGAACTTTCAAAGCCAATGAGCAGGTTGTCGTCTTTTTTCTCCGGCTTAGGCAGACGGGAAAGGACCCGTTCCAATACGCCTGCCCCCAGTTTTGCCGTACATCCGCCGCCTTTGCAAAATACAATTTCTTCCGGCATCATTTCTCACCTTCCCTCTGAAAATAAAATGTAAACAAACGGTCCGCCTCTGTCTGCAAAGCAGAGAGGAAATTTCCATACCGCTGCATCATTTCTCTGCCGTCTTCTGTCACAACAGAACCACCGCCATCCTTGCCGCCGCTGCTCCGTTCCGTCAAGGCAAAGCCCAGTTCCTGCTCCGCCGTTTTCATCATTTTCCACGCTTTGCTGTAAGAAAGCCCCATTTTCTCCGCGGCTTTCTGCATGGAGCCCATTTCCTCTATGCCTTTTAAAAGCTGCGCCACACCTGGGCCAAAGGCCTTTTCCTCCCCCATGATGCGCACTTTCATATCATAATGTAAATCCTGTTTCATAAATCACCTCGTTATTCTTTCAAAAAAATAACGCTATCAAAAAGAAAAGCCTTTCGGCTGAATCCGTCTTATTATAGCAGTTTTTATTGGCTTTTGCCATATGCTTTTTGCATAATCCTTTGCGTCTTTTCGGAATTTCTGGTATGATAATAAAAACACCACTGGAAACCACTCATATAAAAGGAGGAATGGTATGGGACAATTTCTGTTTATCATCCTTTGTGTGACACTGGGTTATGTGGCTTATAAGCACGCCGGTGCCGTCCGCAGCGATGGCAGTGCCCTGTGCCGGAAAAATTGCGATGAATGTACAAGAAAATGCTGGATTATGAAAAAAACGGAAGATCAAAAATGATGCGTATGCTTTATGGGCTGCTTCATAAAAAAACAAAGACACCTGAAATCCTTATGACATGAAGGAGTTCGGGTGTTTTTTTCTTATATAAAAAGATTGTTTGTTTAAAGAGAGCCGATTGTGACGTGCATATTATTATGGAAAAATCCCACTTCAAAAACCTAACAGTCTTTCCTGTAAAAGATTGTGTTCCCGCGCAACTCATGTTATATTCTAACCAGCAGACAGTTCAACTTCGAACACAGGTCGCATTTTCGCCGCTTGTGCCGAACTGTCTGTTATGATTTGGCAGAATCTTCTTGGATGGCGTTGACGGCATCAAGACCAACGACGGCGGTAGAAGATTCTGCCGTAATCAGCAAACCATCTATTGGAAAGCTTTTTTCATCTTGCTTTCTTTCCTCATATCCTTTATATTGGTTATATAAGAGGCAGACTTTTTTTACAGATAAGCGACGAACTTCGGTTCCAGGGGCTTAGGGGTCTGCCTCTTTTTTCAAAATAACAAAATGTATCTTTTTTATTACTATTCAAACGACTTTTCTTCTCTGTATTTGATTGCCTGTGATCTAAATATCTGCTGAGGCGCACCAGTGTTTTGTTCATTGCATCAAATATCAAAGGGGATGAGAAGGAATTGACCGATTCATATAGAAAATGAAATGATATAAGAAAAAAGTCACCATCAACAGGCTGCCAAAATATACAGATGTTTCCCAAAAGATAGAAGCATCTGCCCTGCTGCCAGAAAACGGGGACAAATTTTTCCAGAAAAACTGAATACTTTCTTTTGCAAACATCTCATTGTGTGCAATTCCATATCACGCGGCAGCCATTCAGGGGGGAATGTATATGCTGAAAAAATTTCTTGCTTTCTTGACAACTTTGGCAATGGTATTTGCCTTTGTTGGCTGCTCCGGCGGAGAATCTCCGGAAACCGCTGTCACCAACTATCTGACAGCATTCCAGAGCCTCGATCTGGAAACCATTAATAAGTATACCAATGATACCAGCGAAACAACAGAAACCGCAGACGATGCCATTTCTGATTTGGAAAATGAAGAAACTGGCAAAGCATTTGTGGAAAACCTGACTTTTGAAATTCTTTCTTCTACTGAAGAAGATGGCACCGCAACAGTCAAAGTATCCATCACCAATGTGGATATGGCAAATGCCATGAGTCAGGCGATTTCTGAAATGATTCCACTGGCTTTTGCAGGATTATCTGAAGAAGAATTGGAACAGAAGTCCACAGAAGCTATGATCTCCGCTATTGCCAACAACAAAGACACAACTTATACCAAAGAAGTAGACATTTCTCTGGTCAAAGGCGAAAACAATTGGCTTATTGTACCAGATAATGATTTGGCCGATGCCATCACAGGCGGTCTGGTCAGCTACGCAGAAAACATAAATGAAGCTTTTTCTTAAACAGTAATGCTGTGTGATATGGAATTCCAATAAAAAATGAAAAGTATCTCAAAAAAATCTAGGGGGGCATAGTATGAAAATCTCTAAAACACTGTTAACTGTTTCTATCTCAGCTTTATTCACCACAAATGTGTATGCTGCTGTCATGACGCCTGATGTGGGTCTGGCTACGCAGAATTACATCAATCAGATCAATCAGGAATACAGAGAAAGTCAGGGGCTGACACAAACAGCGCCAACACCAACAGTGCAGAACAACCAAAAAAGCAATTTAAAACTGACCATTGACGGTGTTCCCGTGAAAACCGATTCTGCACCCGTCAATATCAACGGCAGGATTCTGGTTCCCATGCGTGCCATGTTTGAAGCTATGGGCGCTACCGTGCAGTGGAATCCTGCAACACAGACTGCCACAGCCACAAAAGATGGGACAACCATCCAGATGACCATCGGCAGCACAACGGCATATGTCAATGGCACACCCAAAACACTGGATGTACCTGCCCAGACCATTGATGGCCGCACCATGATCCCTTCCCGCTTCATTGGTGAAAATCTGGATTATAATGTAGGTTGGAACAGTGCCAGCCAAACTGTGGAACTGAAAACATACCAAAACGCCTATGACCACTTGGACGCTGCCTCCCACGGGGTGCCCGGGGTTCCTGACGGCTGGTTCAAGATCAATGGTTCACCAGAAAAAATGTTAAGAGGCATCGCCAACGGAAATATCGTCTATGTCAATGGACAGTATTGGGCATCTCCTGACTACGCAAATATGGTTGGGAATGAAAATGTGGTACTCGTTTATGATGTTGCCGCCGGAAAACCCCCTATGCCTGATTACGACAAGCTGTTAAGAGGAGATTTCGTTGCGGTACCCGTTGGCCCTACTCCTGAAGAACGCCAGCAAAAAGCGCTGGAAGAGGCTTCAAAACTTGCTGACGAATATTTGAAAAATAAATCATAAAACCAAAACCCCCTTCTATCATAAAGGAAGGGGGTTTTGGATGTCATTTGCCTTCTATTTTTCTCATTTAGCTGCTACTGCTAAAAAAATAAATGGGTAGATTTTTACCTTTCTATCGGTCATTTGTTATATCTATCAAAAGGCTTATCTGACAGATAAAAAAAGAAAGTGTTTCAAATATATATTTTAGAAAGTATAAAGGAAAAAGGCTGATATTTACAGGGATGTACAGGAATCTATACAAAAAAGAGAAAAAATTATAAAAAAACACTTGCTTTTTTATTCCTTCTATGATATTATTATCAAGCAGTTTCGATTCGCGGCTGTGGCGGAACTGGCAGACGCACCAGACTCAAAATCTGGCGGTAGTGATATCGTGTGGGTTCGAGTCCCACCAGCCGCACTGAAGAAACCTTGAGAATTCAAGGTTTCTTTTTTTGTATTGCATCACTTTTCAGATATTGCAGGAGAGAAAAGCTTTTCTCCAGAAACAGTGACAGCCGTCTTTGATACCACAATATTCCCTTCTTTGCACACATTTCCCTATAACATGCAAGACATAAAAACGAAATCCACCTGATCCATCTTCATTTTCTATAAAAACGGACATCGCCATAGCTCTGCGATATTGACTACATATGTAGTAAATGTTATGATCATCATAGGAAAGGGTATTCATGACAGAAAGGTGGTATTTCTATGAAATCAAGGCTTTTTATCTCTTGTTTTTTAAGTTTTCTATTGATTCATTCGTCCGTCACCGCTTTTGCCTCCAGTGATACAACCTCTCTGAAAAATCTTGGTGATCCCCAAGCAGGCGGCGTATCTATGAGCATGGAAACAGACTTTATTGGCGAAGGCAGATATCAGTTTTATCACAAATCAGGAAACTTGATATTTTACATCGAAAATTCCGGTTCCAATGGTTTTATTTATCGGGTGAAATACCCTTGTGGCTGCAAATTAGTTGGCGGAAGATTAGAAGCGACACAAAACCTGCTGATGGATCATTTCAATCCCCAACTTCATGGCGAGGGTTACGGTCACACTGCAAAAGGCACCTATGAGATTTATATCTATAATGATGATGGTTCTTGCAGTTCTGTGAAACTCTTTGCCCAAAGCATCGAAGAATAAAAATTATTTCCACTTAAAATGGCCGCCGAGACATCTCAGCAGCCATTTTTTTGTTGTACAAATCATGGGGTTATGATTATCTAATGAGCTCACCCAAAGTCGTAAATCCCACATGAATATTAGAACCCGCCTCTTGAATCGCATTTGAAATAAGCATTCCGCTAATGAGAATCGCAATTGCAATAGCCATCAAACCAATGAGCACCTGCCAATTTTTCATAATATCCCCCTCTTTTCATTCGTTGTAAAAATAGTTGAGTGATTACATACAAAACGAATATATAGATTGGATAAAACCAGTAAAACAAATCTTTTGATCCCCTTTGTTTCTTCCATTTCTTATATGCTGTTCAAAAACAAAGCAATGCAAAACATCAAAATACCAAAACAAACACAGGCTTTTGTTTGGTATTCTTTTGCTTTTTCTTCCTCCTGCGTTCTGATTGCCAATATCAGATATTTTGGAAAAAGAAAGCCCAAAATCCCAATAACAAATACCATATAATCTGACAATCCCCACATAAACATCCCTCCGTTTACATTTGGTTATACCTGCATATGACAAATGGCCTTTCAGAATTTGTAAATCCAAAAGGCCATTTCCCCTTTTTTCTACCCCCTACGAGCCCTTTCTATTGTTATCCCCGATGATACACATTAATCTTTCAAAAAACGATCCACATCCTCTTTCATGTTTCCGTTTTCCATAAACACTCTTTTATCAGAGATTTTACCATCTGAAACCTTCACTGCGCATGGTACAGCATCAACACCATATTGAGACAATATCTGCTTCAATGCTTCGTCATCAAAACGATCGACATTCAAATAGTAAACATCTTTTTTCAATTCATTGGCTGTATTGCGAACCAATGGTTCTGCTCTTTTGCATGCCGCACATGTGGGTCTGCTGAAATACAGCATATAGTCAGATCTTGCTTCCAGATATTCCATCTGCTTAAGATCCGTGATTTCTTTAAAACTTCTCTCCGGCAAGTATTGTTCAAAAACCTCCGTTGCTGCACATGCCAATGGAACTCTGCCATTCGTTTCTTCGCCTATTTTGGATTCTCCCTTCATGGTGACCACAAAAATCACTTCTGGATCATCATAAGGCGCAAAACCAGCAAATGTTTTTGTTTCATGCACAATTTCATTTTCAATGGAAAAACTGCTGTCATACATACCTGCGGCTTCACCAACATTTTGCACTTCCATCAGCCCTGCGTCCATGTATGGATAATTCAAATATGTTTCATGGAGCAATTCTTTCATTAAGTTGCTGTTTGCTTTGGAAATCACTTTATTTTCTGTGCCGCTATTTCCAGCCAAAATATAGTATCCCCGAGCCATTTCCCGTACAGAGGTTGTAAATCCTCTTCCCAGCAAAAATTCTGGCTGATACTTATTCTTTTCATCAAAGCCATAGGAAGCTATCTCTTTTGAAAAATCTATGGGATCTCTTCTGTTTTCCCAAGCACGCACAAGGAATGGCTCATTCAAAGCAACATAGAGATCATAAAATGACTTTTCCCCAGACTGGTCATTGTAATTTTTAATGGTTGTCCCATTGATACTGGTATAGGTACCACCTTCTATGGTGTCCGTCAGGGATAAATTTCCCTTTTCCAGCATAATGGCTGTCACAAACGGCTTAAAAGTCGCTCCCGGTTCAAATGGATCGTCAATATCCCCATACTGATCCAAAATTTCTCCCGTCTTTGCATCCATCACAACACCAGCACAAACATTATCTGCATCAGAAGACAGTATTGCTGTCAGATTTTTTTGCCCTGCCGTTTCCTGAGATACAGCCGCTTCACCTCTATACGGAAATTTTGTGACCGAAATTGCCAAAACGGTTATGAATAAGGCAGCAATGATACATAAATTCTGATTTCTTTTCATGTTATCCCCCCTAGTTTCTTCAATGCCCTATCACTGCAAATGTATTTTACTACATCCGTAGTAAAATTATATAATACCAATTTTGAAAAAACAATCATGATTTTCACGAAAAAATCAGCGTAAAACTATGGAAACTGCCATTTTTATGTATACAAATCTTCGACTTCCTTGAGCGAAGGCATTTCACCTTGATTTTTCCACAGGAATTATATAATATAAAATTATTCTACATCAGTAGTAAAGAGGTGATTTTTATGTTAGCATCAGATTCTGAATTGAAAGTTCTGACATATCTTTGGAAATGCGGTTCCTGCAAAGCAAGTCACATTTCCAAAGTATTTGAAGAAGAAATTGGTTGGGCGCCAAACACCACCTATACCATTATCCGGCGAGCCATCAAGAAAGGGCTCATCACCCGTTCTGATCCCGGCTTTATCTGTACGCCAAATGTCAAACAGGAAGATTTGCAGGCATCTTCCATCAATGAGCTTCGGAAAAATCTTTTTGATAACTCTCCTTTTCAACTGGTAAAATCATTGATCAGCAATAACGATTTTTCGGATGAAGAAATCAATGAACTATATTCTCTGATTGATAAAGAAAAGAGGTCGAAATAATCTTGCTCTTTGTATTTATGAACATCGCAGCAGCATGTATGGTTCTATCTATCATTGCACTGCGGAAGATTTTTCTGCACAAAATTCCATCTGTCATTTTGGGAATCTCATGGGGTTTGGTTTTTTTCAGACTGTTTGTTCCCTTTGATATTATGACAAATTATAATTTTTACAATGCATTTTACTATTTCATTGAAAATGTTCTGCATATGTCATTATCTAATTCTATATTTTCCAACCTTGTGACTATCATTGTAGATGCATCGCAAGACAAACGGATTCTGTTTAGACTATTTATTGTATGGATATGCGGTGTCTTGTGTGTGGGGAAAACTTTCGCTGCAGATTTTCAAAAAACGATTCGTCTCAAACAGACTTCTGTTCCTATGGAAAACGAAAAGGAGGTCTATGAAATCTTAGCCTCTTACGGTCTGTCAAAGAAATATCTTTTATATGAGAACGAAACCATCGCCTCCCCCATTGCCTACGGCATTCTCAAACCGATGATCCTGTTTCCCAAAGGATTTTACAAAACACATGCTGACATGTTCGATGAAGCCCTTTTGCATGAATATATGCACTTGAAATATCATCACCAGATCATTCAGTATTTCCTCATTCTTGTTGTCATGATCAATTGGTTCAATCCATTTATTTGGATCATGTATCATTACATCAATCGAGATATGGAAGTGGCTTGTGACCGCGGCGTTTTAAAACTCTTGGGCAAAGAACACAGAGAAACCTACGCTTTGCAGTTGGTTCATTTAGCAGACAAAAACCATGGTCAGCGTCAAAAGCAATTGGTTTTCTATAACGGTTTTTCAAAATTTGTAATGAAAGAAAGAATTATGGCAATCATGCGATATCAAAAAATCCCCATCCTTGCCATTATCCTTTCCATATCCATTCCTTTTGGCATCATTAGTATATTTGGTGCAAGTTCCAACCATATATTTGGTGCCGAATTGGAATCAAGGAACTGTGAAGTAACCGTAATACTTAATCCCAACGCTGATACAGTCACATATGGTCCGCCAAGCAATGCTACTCTTACATGGAAACAATTGGCCCCATACACACTAAAGGCAGGTGCTCGTACAGAAAATTCCATTCATATTTCTAAATATGAAACCGTATGTTCCTGTACCGAAAACATAAGCGTAAGCATAGATGTCACAACAGTCGTAAATGGAGATACTTATAAAGGAACATTCCAAATGGTGGGCGATAAGAAACAGGAGCCCGGATGGGTGGCATATTATGACGGTACACTTTATCGGCAATAACAAAAAACTTTGGCAGAAATTCTGCCAAAGTTTTTTCTATTTGACCAAAAGAAAAAAGCCGGAGTTCTTTTCCGGCTTTTTTTCTACATATTACATTTTTTCAGGTTCGGGATATGTTTCACCAAATGTTTCCACAGTTACTTTTTCCATTACCTGATCTTCCAGAGGTCTGTCACCGCGGCTTGTTTTTGTTTCTGCAATGCGGTTTACTACATCCATGCCTTCGATGACTTTACCGAAAGCTGCATACTGACCATCCAGATGAGGTGCGTTTTCATGCATGATGAAGAACTGAGAACCTGCACTGTTGGGGTGCATTGCACGTGCCATAGACAGTACACCTGCGGTATGTTTCAGGTCATTTTTTACGCCATTGTAAGCGAATTCACCGCGAATGGTGTAGCCAGGGCCACCCATGCCAGTGCCGTCGGGGCAGCCGCCCTGAATCATAAAGCCTCTGATCACACGATGGAAAATCAGACCATCATAGAAATTGTGATTTACCAGAGAGATAAAGTTGTTTACTGTGTTAGGCGCAATTTCGGGATACAATTCCGCTTTGATCACGCCGCCGTCTTTCATCTGAAATGTTACAACAGGATTTTTTGCCATGTCATTTTCCTTCTTTCTTTATAAATTGATAGAATCATTTAACAGTATATCATACCGTTGTGGTTTCTGTATAGTCTGTTTCCCCTTTGTGATAGAGCGTAATGACCACCAGTTCCGGACGGTTGAAAATACGGAAGGGGAATGTGCTGTTGCCTAAGCCACGGCTGACTGCCATGGAAGTTTTTCCTGCCCGATGCATACCTTCTGTGTATTTTGGGAAAAAGCCCTGATTGGGCGCAAATAAGCCGCCGATAAAAGGCAGACGAATCTGCCCGCCATGGGCATGACCGCAGCATACCAAGGGAATCTCTCTTTCCACATAATCTGCAAAAAGCTCCGGACGATGGCACAACAGCAGTTTGAAATCATCCTCATGGCCTTTGCACATCATATCCAAAATTTTGCCATAATGAGGGTTTACCCTCTTATCCGCCAATCCCAGCAATGTGATGGTATCGCCGTCCCGTTCCAGAATGCTCTTACCGTTGTCCAGCACTTTTACACCTTCTGCTGTCAGCAGTTCCACCAAGTCCTCATAATACCCGGACTGATGCTCGTGATTGCCTGAAACATAATAGACTGGTGCCAATTTCACAATGCCGCGGATCAAATCCATTGCCGCATCCAGATCTGTCCTGTTCCGGTCAATAAGATCCCCTGTAATAACAATCAAATCAGGGGCTGTACACTCTGCTTTATAGATGAGTCGTTCCTGATTTTTACCGAACATTTTGTTCTGCAAATCAGAAATGTGTAGAATCTTGTATCCATGAAATGCTTTCGGCACCATGGTGGTACAAGTCATCTGTGTCACTGTCAGTGCATTGTCCTGCCAATATAAAAACGCACCTGCTGCCAAACCTGCCAGCAGCAGTTTTTTGCCATTGTTTTTCAATGTCATCACCTATTCTTTCTCTTGTGATTTGCCAATGCTCATACTACTATTATAAATGGAAGTGCCCTGTAAGACAATGAAAGTTTTTTTAAGTTTCCCCTCTCTTTTCTTTCTATGTTATAATAAAGTAAAAATCAAAGGAGGTGTTTCCCATGAGCAGAATCATATTTCATATCGACGTCAACAGCGCTTTTTTGAGCTGGTCTGCCGTCCAGCGGCTCAAAGACGGCGAAACCGTTGACCTGCGGGAAATCCCCTCTGCCGTAGCAGGTGATGGACAAAGCCGCCGGGGCATCATCCTTGCCAAAAGTACCCCTGCCAAAAAATATGGCATCCAGACTGGGGAACCAACAGGCATGGCGCTGCAAAAATGCCCGGAGCTTGTCTGTATCCCTCCTGATTTTCCATTATATTCCCGTTCCTCAGAAAAAATGTTTGAACTTTTGGGAGAATATTCCGACCGCATCGAGCAATTCAGCATTGACGAAGGCTTTCTGGAATATACGGGCATGGAAGCCCTCTTCGGGCCGCCTCTGGAAGCCGCCAAAACCATCCAGCAGCGCATCTTTACGGAACTTGGCTTTACGGTAAATATCGGTATCAGCTGCAATAAGCTGCTGGCAAAGATGGCAGGAGAACTGGAAAAACCAAATAAAATCATTACACTTTTCCCTGATGAGCTGGAGAAAAAATTATGGCCCCTGCCCGTTTCCGAGCTGTTCATGGTGGGCAGGCGCACAGCGCCGAAACTGCGGAAAATGGGTATCCGCACCATTGGCGATCTGGCAAAATATCCCACAGACCTGCTGGTACGGGAATTTAAGAGTTTCGGCATGACCTTACACGCTTTTGCCAACGGTATGGACGACAGCCCTGTAGCGGCAGCCACAGAGGTCCATGAAATGAAAAGCATCGGCAACAGCACCACCATTGCCTATGACGTAACAGACCGGGAAACCGCCCATAAAATCCTTCTGGCTCTTTCCGAAACCGTTGCTTTACGTCTGCGGGGCAGCCAACTTTGTGCCCAGGAAATCGCTGTCACACTGAAAACATCTGATTTTCAAGTCTATTCTCACCAAAAACAACTGCTCAACGCCATCGACTGCACCAATGCCGTCTATGAAACTGCTATAGAAGTTTTCGACCACGCTTGGAAAGGGGAACCCCTGCGGCTCTTAGGCATTCGTGCAGGCAAGCTTTGCGACGAAGGCTGTGTGCAGCTTTCTCTGCTGGAACCAGACTGGAGCAAACAGAAAAAAGCCGATGCCGCCATGGATCTGATCCGTATGAAATACGGAAAAGACACTGTGAAACGCTCTACATTCGCAGGCAGCGAGGAAAAAGCCTACGAAGGTGGTAAGTTGAAGATCAACAACCGCATATTGTAAAATAAAAACAGGGAGGCACAAAATCCATCTTGTGAGATTTTGTACTTCCCTGTTCTTTTTTAATTCTGTCTTGGAATGAGCCGCTGGCGCACCACCTCATAAAGGAGGACTGCCGCTGCCACAGAGGCATTCAATGATTCTGCCTGTCCCGGCATGGGAATTTTCACATAACTATCACAAAGGGCTGCCGCTTCTTCCGACAGACCTCTGGCTTCATTGCCAATGAGGAAGGCGCATGCACGGCGCAGATTCAAGCTATAGGGATACTGTCTGCCCTGCAAATGAGCTGCATAAAGAGGAATTCCCTTTTCTCGCAGTTCCGTTGCCATTTCATCCAAAGAAACATTCTGGAATACGGGAATGTGGAACACAGAACCCATGGTTGCCCGCAATGTTTTGGGATTATACAGGTCTACACTGCCTTTGGAAAGGAAAATGGCATCCACCGCACAGGCGTCTGCTGTACGGATAACTGTCCCCAGATTGCCGGGGTCGTTCATTTCTTCTGCCATAAGGAAAAAGGCGTTTTTCTTTTCCAACATCTCGGCAAGGTCATATTCTTTTCTGCCGCAAATAGCCATAATCCCCTGCGGATTTTCCGTTTCCGCCGCATCCGCAAAGAGATGATCTGTCAGAACATATACCTCTGCCCGCCGTTCCAGCTCCGTGATGTCGTATTCCGCCGCATAAGAGGCAGACACCACATAGCATTCTACAGGCCAGTCCTTTGGGATTTCTCCCACAAAGCGGATGCCTTCTGCCACAAAAACCTGTTCTTTTTCTCTATTTTTACGCAGTTTCAAGCCGTGAAGCCGTTTCACCAGCCGATTCTGCGCGCTTTCAATATATTTTGCCATACTTCTTCTCCTTACTTCAAAACCTCAGTATCTCTATGATAAACCAGCACCTTCGGCTTTTGCAAGAAAAACAGATGACTTTTGGAAAAAAATAAAAAAAGCTATGCCTGTTTTCCGCTTTGTGCTAAAATAAAGTTGTTTACAAAAGAATTTACATCTGGAAAGGAGTCTTGTTCCATGGCTACACCAAAGGAATTACGCAATGAATTATTAGGCAAAACATTAGTTGAAAATCTGGAAAAACGTCACTTTGAAGCATATTACTGTCCCACAGCGGCAGAAGCGCTGGAAAAAGCGATTTCTCTGATTCCCGAAAAAAGTTCCGTATCTTGGGGCGGTTCCACAACCATCCGTGAAATGGGTCTGACAAAAGCCCTTCATGAAGGCGATTATGAAGTCATCGACCGCGATCTGGGCAAAAACCCCGCAGAAATTGCTGAACTGCATCGCAAAGGTCTGTTAGTAGACTACTATCTGACCAGCACAAACGCCATTTCCGAAGATGGTATCATGGTTAACATCGACGGCACAGGCAACCGTGTTGCTGCTATCTGCTTTGGCCCCAAAAACGTCATCGTTATCTGCGGCATGAATAAAGTTGCCAAAGACGTAGACGCTGCTGTAAAACGTATCCGCGGTTATGCCGCACCTGTCAACAGCATGCGTTTCATGGGCAAAACACCTTGTGCAACCACAGGCAGATGCCACAACTGCACTTCCGAAGAATGTATCTGCAACGAAATCCTCATCACCCGCCTTTGCCGCCCCGCTAAGAGAATCAAAGTGATTCTGGTAGGCGAAGACATGGGCTTCTGATTTTTCCATAAAAATAACGGAATTCTTCTTTTATGACAAAGCAGCCTTTCCCTTAAGAAAATATTGTTTTTTATTGATTTCTTAAAGAAAACTGCAACGACGGTCTTCAGAAGGAAATATTCCTCGTGCAACTCAGATAAAAAAGATAGCCGGTAACCCTTTTATAGAAAGGATTCCGGCTATTTTTCTTATGAAGAAATTCCTAAAGGAAAATTCCATTTTTTCTTTAACTGCGCAAAATCTGTTCCAGAATCTGATAGAAACGTTCTTCGGCAAATTTTTCGTCAAAAGGCGCATGTCCACATTTTTGCAATATCTGCAAACGATAAGGAATACACAGACTATCCAGCGGATTGATGATACCCTCTAAAGGATGTGGGTCATAGTCCCCATGAATGATATGTATGGGGCAGGCAACGGATTGAATGTACCGCATTAGATTGCCATTTCGGCGCATTTCTATGGCTTCCGGCCAAACACGCTCATACATTTTCCCGTCCATTTGCGCATAGGAAGACGCATCGGATTTCTGGGCATAATGATCTGCTTTAATCATCAATTGCCGCAGGTCTTCCCATCCCTCCGCAGTGATGGCAGCCATATGGTTCATATACCAGATAAAGCGTTCCTGTTCTTCTTTGGATAAACGTTTCATCCGCCGCTCATGGATGTGTCCTGCATAAATTTCCTCCAATGGAGGACAGCCTACCAGCACCACCCGTTCCACCAGAAAAGGATAGCAGGAGGCCACCAACAAAGACAGCCATGCACCCCAGGAATGTCCGATGAGGGTGATGGGTTCTTTGATATGAAGCCCCAGCTGCCGCCGCAGTTCCATGACCAATGCAATGGTCGTATATTGTGACTGTATGGGCTCCATAACGCCAAAAGTCTTACCCAGCCGCTCCGCAACGGGCCGCATACCGCCAATATCCCCGGGACCGCCATGGATCACCGCCGCTCTATATGGTTTTTCTCCATAAAACCGTATCACGTTTCTCACCTCTTAAAACAAATTTTCCGCCGCTACAATATCTACGCCCGTATCCGCCGCATCACAAAGCACCATTTCACCTTTGATAATAGGCGTTTCCAGCACAATGCCTTCCAACGCCTTCAGACAGCGCAAGCGGATAGGCTGAGATACTTTCTCTCTGGAAATGACCTGTACTTCTCTGCCGTCAGCCGTAGGCAAAGCAGTCTGTAAATAATTTCGCAGAAGCTGTTCTGTCGCATAGCGTCGTCCGCCATCACAGCAGTTTCCCGCCAATTCTATCAATGCATCTCCATCATGGACTGCTTCCAGAAAACATCCATTCCCGCAGCCCCGACAGATCAATTGTTCTTTTTTCATAAACATGTTCCTTTCTGCCAAAAGTACTTTGACGTACTCATTATACTGATCTTCCTTCCATTCGTAAAGTCCCATTCCATCTCTTGTGAAAAAACTGCCTCTATCATATAATAGAGAAAAATCGTTTTCAAAGGAGTTGTCCCCATGAAAATTACAGATGGTTTTACATATTGGGCAGAAGTCAAAAGTTTGATTGTAGCATATACTGACAGCCTTGGGCGGGATTTATCTTTTCAAAATCTCAATGCAGAACTAGCGGATCTTCAGAAAAAATATGGATTTCCCGCAGGCAGGCTTCTGGCAGCCGTTGCAGATAATGGCGATGTTGTGGGCTGTGTGGCTTATTGCCGCCATTCTCCTTCCCGCTGCGAAATGAAGCGCTTGTATGTGCTGCCCGCCTATCGCAAAGAGGGCGTAGGACAGGCTTTGCTGACAGAAATCGTAAATCTGGCAGCAGCAGATGGATATGAAGAAATGGTTCTGGATACCCTTTTGCCTATGGAAAGCGCCATCCGCCTCTACCGCAGAAACGGGTTTGAAGAAATTTCTGCCTATTACGAAAATCCCATGGATGATGTGCTCTATTTCCGTCGCACACTGACACTTCCCCAGAAAGGAGAAGGAAAATGAAAATCCTTGTTGACGCAGACGCATGTCCCGTGAAAGAAATCATTGTCAAGGCTGCAAATAAATATGAAAAAGAAGTGCTGATGGTCTGCGACGTTGCCCACCAGCTTTTCTATGAGGAACCTTTCGTCACCGTCAAAACCGTAGACAAAGGCGCAGACAGTGCCGATCTGGTGCTGGCAAATCTAGCGCAGAAACAAGATTTGTGTGTTACCTCTGACTATGGTCTTGCCACTCTGTTTCTCACAAAAGGTGCCACAGTGCTCCATCCCAACGGCTTTTTCTACGGCAACGACACCATTGATCGTATGCTCTTTGAGCGTCATATTTCCCGGGAAATGCGCCGCCAGAAAAAAAGCCGAGGCGGTCACATCAAAAAACGCACACCGGAGCAGGACGCAGCATTTCAAAAGTCTTTGGAAAGCTTTCTTTCCCAGCATCAAGAATAAAAAATACAATAAAAAGCTGAAATCCTTTTCCAAAGATTTCAGCTTTCTTTTTTATCAGGAATTTCTCTGCCATGTGATCTCCGGCTTTTTATGCTTCAGCCACATAACAATGTGTTTGATGTTTTGCTGCTGTCCCGACATGAATTCCAGCCGATATTTTTTCATGGTATCCGTTGTAATCCAAACGCCGCGGACAAAAGCGCTTTCTCCGCTGTATTTCATGGTCTTGATCACATCCACCTCCTCTGGCAGGATGAGCAGCAATTTTGCGCCGCTTCGGCAGACCATGGCATCAGAAAGCATGTGGACTTCCCCGCCAAAGAGCCGATAAATGGTATGGGGCTGCAAATAATCCATGATGATCTGCTCTTGTCTGGGGGGATATAAGTCCGCAAAAGTATTGCGAAATTCTCTGCTGCCAATGGTCACCATCCGCAGCACCGCAAGGGCTGTAATCCCGATGGCTATGAGAAAAACCGCCATTTGTCCCGTACTTATCGTCCACAGGATACTGACCACCATACACATAACAAACATGAGGAAAATGCGCATAGATTCTCTGATGTAAAATTGCCGGAGTATCATTCGTTTTCCTGCTTCTATCCACATTTCATCTCGCATATCTGCGCCCCCTTTTGCCCTTTTCTTTATTGTAGCATAAGAAGATTTTGTTGGATATGCTGATTTCTCCAAAAACCGCAAAAACTAAAGCAATGCTGTCGCAAAAAACAGTCCAAGAATACAAATACCACTGATCTGCTTAGGAATTCTTGTGGGCGCAATATCCATGACATATCCTGCATCTTCCAACTCCTTCATGATATTCGCCACACTCTGCACCGCAAAAGCATACACCACAAATAATGCAATGGGAAGCAGCAATCCTAAATAACCAAAAAATATCCGCAGCAAATAAAACACGAGATACCACAGCATCAAAACCAGTGCCCCCTTCGCCTTGGGAGATAATCCTGCTTTTTGCTGCACCGTCCGCAGTCCCAACCAAAGGCAAATGAGAAAAGCAAAAACTCCATAGGTGTAAAATCCAGCAGCAAAGAGAAAAGCTATCTTTGTATAAACCAATTCCAGAAAAACCTCTGCGGGCAGCAGCAGCTTCACCAGAAAAAGCAGCCCTCTTACAGCCGTGATACCGCCGCAGATACGAAACCAGCGATTTTCCCGAAAAATTGCGGAAAAACCCCAGAAAGAAAGCAGATAACCAACTGCCGGAAGGATCATATCCAAATAAAAAACATCCAGAGAAAGAGAAGTCATCACAAAACCTGCCAGCACCTGCCCCATGGCTTTTTTCCACGGCGTAACCTGCTTCACAATATCATCAGGCAGGATTTCCGGCAGACTGGATTCCAACCAGATATCAAATCCATTTTCTTCTATCCGTTCTTTCATACCGTATCCCCTCCTAACAAATTCCGTAATTTCTTTTTCAAGCGGTAAAGTTTCCCCTCTACTGCCCGTTCCGTCATGCCAAGTTCTCTTGCAATCTGCGCTGTGGATTGCAGATAGTAATACTTTCGATAAAAAAGCTGCCGCTCTTTGTTGGATACTTGCAATAGCGCCTGTTCCAATGCTTTTTGCCGTTCTTTCCGTAGCAGAATCTCCTCCGGTGCTATGGTATCTGTTGGTATTTCTTCTGCTAAGGGTTCCATTTGTTTCCGCCCTCTGTTCCAATTCAACGCTGCATTTCTCGCAATGGCTGCTATCCAAGCTTTCCAAGAACCTTTTTCGGGGTCATATTGCGCTTGCTTCTGCCAGATGCGCACGATAACTTCTGAAAAGCACTCCTCCCGTTCACTGGCATTGGGCAGGATTGGTGCCAGAATATACCGCAGGAAAGGACCATACTGCTGCATTAGTGTTTCCACTGCTTGACTGTCCCCATCTCTTAGCCCCGCAATGATTTCCTCTTCTTTCATACCGTTCCCCCTTTCCCTGTTCCTGATTGATCCTTCTATCTTATTCTACACACAACAGCATAAAAACCCACGGAATTTATACAAAAAGACCCCGCTTCCCACAGGAAAACGAGGTCTGATTTTTTATTTTTTATGTTTTATGCTTCACATTCCACAGGAATGAAGGAGAATGTTCCCACGTCAAACAGACCCATATCTGTCAGTTTGATTTCAGGGATAACCGCCAAAGACATGAAGCAAAGCGTCATAACAGGTTCTACGTCTCCTGCTACGCCCAATTCGCTGTATGCTTTGTCGTGAATGTCGATAAGTTTCTGTTTTACCCATTCGCCGCTCTGATCACTCATGAGCCCTGCAATGGGCATAGGCATACTTTCGATGACTTCACCATTTTTCACCAGAACAATACCGCCGTTCTGCTCTTTCAGTTTTTCTACGGCAAATGCCATTTCTTCATCGCTGACACCTGTCACGATGATGTTATGAGAGTCATGGGCAATGGACAGCGCCACAGCACCTTCTTTGATGCCATAGCCTTTCAGGAAACCGCATGCCACATTACCTGTCATCTGGTGACGTTCCACAACGGCAACTTTTACGATGTCGTTGTCGGGAGAGAACACAAATTCACCGTTTTCCACAGGAATATGAGCTGTTTCTTTCTTTGTCACAACGCCGCCGGGCTGAATAGCGATCACATGAACATGATCGGATTTCAGATGCATTTTGAATTTATCCACAGAGAAATCTTTCAGATGCACGCTGTTGCGTACAGTGGAAATATCGTGGGTTTTGAATTCCGGCAGATATTTGCCTTCTTCTGCCACCAGTTCCCCGCGAATCCAAACTTTATGCACATGGAACTGTTCCAGATCATCCAACAGCACAACGTCCGCACGATAGCCGGGAGCGATGGCACCTCTGTCATACAGTCTGAAGCATTCTGCCGCATTCAGTGTTGCCATGCGGATGGCTGTCATGGCATCAATGCCTTCTTCTACGCACATGCGCAGGTGGTTGTCCAAATGACCTTCCTGCAGGATGGTTTTGGGCTGTCTATCGTCGGAGCACAGCAGACAACGACGGCTGTTTTCAGGTGTCACACCTTTGAGCAGTCTGCGCAGGTCATGGCAGGCGGAGCCCTCACGCAGCAGGATGTACATACCCAAGCTCAGACGTTCTTTCATATCTTCCACGGTTGCACATTCATGGTCGCCCTGGATTCTGGCGCTGGCATAAGCTGTCAGGTTTTTGCCTGTCAATCCGGGAGAATGACCGTCGATGAGTTTGCCTGCATTTTTGGCAACCATCAGTTTATCCAGTGTATCATCATCGGCATTGAAAACGCCGGGGAAATTCATGAATTCACCCAGACCCAGGATATTTTCCCGTTCAATGGGTTCTTCCATTTTATCCGCACCCAGTACCAGACCAGCATGTTCAAAAGGTGTGGCAGGTACGCAGGAAGGCAGCATGTATTTCACGTCCATTTTGGTGTTCTTTGCTGCTTCCATCATGTAATCCAATGCCTGAATGCCCATAACGTTCACGATTTCATGAGGGTCTGCGATAATGGTGCAGCCGCCATGAGGCACCAGCAGTCTGCCCAGTTCTTCAGGGCTTACATAAGAGGATTCAATATGGATATGGCTGTCAATGAAGCCGGGAGCGGCATATCTGCCGCCGGCATCCACTTCCACTTTTCCCTGATACTGACCAACGCCTGCGATCTGGTCGCCGGAAATGGCAATATCACCTTCCTGGATTTCACCAGTAAATACGTTTACCACTTTACAGTTCTTGATAACAACATCCGCTTCCACAGCGCCTTTTGCTGTGAGGATCAGTTTTCTCAGTTCTTCTTTCTTCATGGCAACCCCTTCTCTCATTCTTCTACCAGTTCCAAAACGGGATCATAGGTGGTCAATGCGCAGTAATCCACAGGGCCAACGTCTGTCAGCGCGTAGTCAGGGATTGCTGTGATGGGCAGGAAGAACATATACATCATAGGGTTCGGCAGATCGGAGCCGATTCTTCTTGCCGCTTCGTCGATTTTCTTTTCCAGTTCTGCGATTACTTCAGGTTCTTCGTCACTAACGATACCGCCCACAGGCAGAGGCAGGAATTCGATAACTTTGCCGTTTTCTACAACAACCTGACCGCCACCCTGTTCAATCAGATGGTTCACAGCGATGGACATATCTTCTGCGCTGGAACCCATAACAACCAGGTTGTTGTCGTCAGGTGCGCAGGTAGAAGCCATAGCGCCGTTTTTCAGTTTCCAGCCGGAACAGAATGCCAGAGATTTGTTGCCGTTTTTGCCGAATCTTTCCAGAACGGAAACCATGATGGCATCCTGTTCTGTATCAGGCTGGATCACGCCGTTTACAACTTTCAGTTCCACATCTCTTCTCTTACGAACGAAGGGGCCTTTTACATCCATAGACAGCACTTTTGCTTTGCCGTTCTGGATGGGCACTTTGTATTCGAAATCTTCTTTTGTTGTCATTTTGCATTTGAGCTGACCTTTGAAAATAGGGCTTCTTGCGGGTGCTTTCAGTTCATAGGAAATATGGTGGTTTTCCGCTACCATCTGACCATTTGTCATAACTTTTGCAACGGTGAATTCTTCCAGATTATCTACGAACAGGATGTCTGCGATTCTGCCGGGGCAGATGGAACCTACCAGATGGTCGATGCGGTATGCTTCCGCGCTGTTGATGGTAGCCATCTGGATAGCTGTCATGGGGTCAACGCCAGCCTGGATTGCCAGACGTACCACATGATCCAGGTGACCTTTGCTCAGGATGTCTGTTGCTGTCACGTCGTCTGTGCAGAAGCTTACACGACGAGCGAAAGCAGGGTTCACTTCTGTCACCGCACGGATGTTTTCTGCCAGGAAGTGTGTTACACAAGATTCACGGATGAGCATGTGCATACCTTTACGCATTTTTTCCACTACTTCTTCGTGGTCATAGCTTTCGTGATCCAGACGCACGCCGCTGCACAGGTAACCGTTCAGTTTTGTACCTCTTGCCATAGGTGCGCAGCCAAATACGGGCAGATTGTTTTTGTATGCTTCTGCAATAGCGCCCAGTGTGTCTTCGTCTTCTTCCTGTACGAATTCAGTAACAGTTTCCCATACGCCGTAGCATTCAGGCCATTTCTGTACCATTTCATGAACATCTTTGTTGAAGTTGAAAGATACGGTAGACTGAGGAACGGTATAAGGTGTTTTATAAGGAGCGCCCCAGAACACTTTCAAAGGACTCTGTTTGATTTCCGCGAAAATTTCCTGCAAACCTTCCAGATTGGATACGGAAATGTATTCATCCAGACCGGAAATCATGCTGGTGGTACCGTGAGGCACAACTGCTTTTGCATAGCTTGTGATGCTCAGTTTGCTGCATTCGCTGTGGATATGACCGTCAATCAGGCCAGGTACCAGATATTTGCCTGTTGCGTCGATGATTTCTGTATCAGGACCTACATAAGGTTCCACATCGCCCACTGCCGCGATCATATCTTTATAAACGGCAATATCCGCGGGATAAATTTCGCTGGACATAACGTTTACCAGCATACCGCCGCGAATCACCTTTTCTGCGGGGATTTTTGCGCTGCCGGCACGAATTCTTTCCTTCAAAGTTGCCACTGTTCTTTCCATATTTGTCTCCTTTCTGCTGCTTACACCATCTTTGTCTTTTGGAATCATGCCCATAAACAAAAAAAGCCTGGTTCCAATAACCAGGTTTCCCGTCCCGAATGCTTTTTAGAAGCCAGTATTGGAGTTATTTTATGACATCACCCCAATAGAATTTCGTTACACATGATTCACTTTGCAATCATCGTATCATAATTTTCTGAAATGTTCAAGACAAAGAATCAAATTTCCCTATGTTTTCCTTAACGTACAGAAAAAAACGGTATCCCAGCAAAAACAAGGCTTTCGCCTATTGTTTCCCTTTTCATTCTTTGCTAGAATAAAAAGATATGACATATGGAATCTATATTGTTTAAAGGATAGAGGCGTTTTTTATGAATAAGATCAAACTCATTGCCTCCGATCTGGACGGCACATTACTGACAAGTCAAAAAGAAATCACACCACGTCTGCAAAAGGCGCTGACTTCCATTCATGAAATGGGCATTTTTTTTGTGCCCTCCACCGGCAGACCTTTTGCCGCACTGCCCACATGCGTCAAAGAGCTGCCCTTTCTGAAGTATGTCATCACCAGCAACGGCGCGGCAGTTTATGACGCGGAACAAAAACAGAATCTTTTTCAGAGCCTTCTCTCAGTGGAAGCCGTAGAAAAGACTGTAAAAACTGTAAAAGGACTTCCCATACTGACGGAGTTTTTCATTGACGGAAAGGCGTATATTTCTCAGGACGCATACAACAACCTTTCCCGTTATCACCTGACAGATACCCATATGAAATATACCCGTGCCACCAGAATTCCCCTATCTGACTTCTGGGGCGCGCTGGAAAAACAGAAGGATATTCTGGAAAACATCAATCTTGTTTTCAGCGATATGGAGCTGAAAGACCATATCTGGCAGACATTAAAGGAAACGGGGCTGGCTTCCGTCACAGCTTCCTCCGAAAAGAACATTGAAGTCACCAGCCTCATGGCAACAAAGGCCCATGCCCTCTCCCACCTTTGCGGCATTCTGGACATTCCCCGGGAAAATGTCCTTGCCCTTGGAGACAGGGATAACGACCTGCCCATGCTGGAATTTGCCGGCACCGGCGTTGCCATGGAAAACGGCGAAGACCATATCAAAAAAGTCGCTGATTTCGTCACCAAAAGCTGTGATGATTTTGGCGCAGCCATTGTATTAGAACAGATTATTGAAAAAGGAGAACTTTCATGAGCATTTTGAATGTAGAAAAACTGAGCCACGGCTTCGGCGACAGAGCCATTTTCACAGACGTTTCTTTCCGCCTGCTCAAAGGGGAACATGTTGGCTTTGTCGGCGCCAACGGCGAAGGAAAATCCACATTTATGAATATCATCACCGGCAAACTTATGCCCGACGAAGGGAAGATCGAATGGTCTAAGAACGTTCGCGTAGGCTATCTGGATCAGCATGCCGTCCTGGAAAAAGGCCAGACCATCCGGGATGTGCTCCAGTCTGCCTTTGCTTTCCTCTTCGATCTGGAAGCCCAGATGAACGGCTATTATGCGGAAATGGCAGAAGCCGACGAAGAACGGATGAATTTCCTGATGGAAGAAACAGGCAGCATTCAGGAACTGCTGGAACATCATGACTTCTATATCATTGATTCAAAAGTGGAAGAAATCGGTCGCGCCTTGGGGCTGACAGACATCGGTCTGGATAAAGACGTCACAGAGCTTTCCGGCGGTCAGCGCACCAAAGTCCTCATGGGCAAACTGTTGTTGGAAAAACCGGACATCCTCCTGCTGGACGAACCGACCAACTATCTGGATGAAAACCACATCGAATGGCTGAAACGATATCTCATCGACTACGAAAACGCCTTTATCCTCATTTCCCATGACATTCCTTTCCTCAACAGCGTAGTAAACCTCATTTACCATGTGGAAAACGCGGAATTGAATCGTTATGTCGGCAACTACGAAAAATTCCAGGAAGTTTATGAAATGAAAAAAGCTCAGCTGGAAGCGGCTTACCGGAAACAGCAGCAGGAAATCGAAGATCTGAAAGACTTCGTTGCCAGAAACAAAGCCCGTGTTGCCACCAGAAACATGGCAATGAGCCGTCAGAAAAAGCTGGATAAAATGGATGTCATCGAGCTGGCAAAGGAAAAACCCAAGCCGGAATTCAATTTCAAAGAAGCACGTTCTTCCGGCAGATATATTTTCCAGACAGAAGACCTTGTCATTGGCTATGATAAACCCCTTTCCCGTCCTCTGACTCTTTCCATGGAACGTGGACAGAAAATCGCGCTGGTAGGTGCCAATGGTATCGGGAAAACCACTTTGCTCAAATCCATCATTGGAGAAATTCCTCCCATCAGCGGCAAAACCACACTGGGGGATTATCTCTATCCCGGCTATTTTGAGCAGGAAAAGAAATATACCGATAACGTGACCTGCATCGACGAAATCTGGAAGGAATTCCCCTCCTACACCCAGTATGAAGTCCGTTCCGCTCTGGCAAAATGTGGCTTGACCACCAAGCACATTGAAAGCATGGTAAAAGTCCTCAGCGGCGGTGAACAGGCAAAAGTCCGTCTGTGCAAACTTATCAACAACGAAACAAACGTATTGCTGCTGGACGAACCCACCAACCACTTGGATGTGGACGCAAAAGAAGAACTGAAACGTGCCCTGAAAGCATACAAAGGCAGCATCCTGCTGATTTGTCACGAACCGGAATTTTATCAGGATGTAGTAACAGAAGTATGGAACTGCGAGGACTGGACAACGGTTCAGCTTTGATAGAAATCTCTTTACTCCCCTGAAAAATTAAATTTTTTCAAGGACGCGGAAGGGCTTGGGGAACAAAGCGTTCCCCAACTGAAATCCGCAGTCAGAATTCACTTCTGACGAGGAAAAGCCAAAGTTTCAAGGCTTTTAGCCGATGGAACTTTGGCTTTATACTTCTGTCTATTCGTCAAAGTCTTGAATGAAAGGAGACTTTGACGACACCCTGAGACCCCTTTCCAATTTCTTGGCAAAGGGGTTTTTGTTATGATTGAAACGATTTACATGCTTTCTTTCAGAATTTCCATGATTTCATCTTCTGTCAGCACTTTATAGCCGCCGTCCAGAATGAAAGTGCCTTTGACGATGCCGGGCAGCATATCTTCTGTCACACCCAATTCACGGATGTTCATAACCAGACCCAGTTCACGCATCCAGCTTTCCATAGCTTTCAGACCTTCATCAGCAATTTCTTCATCGGTTTTGCCTGCTGGATTCACATCCCATACGTTCATGGCAAAGCGTTTGAATTTCTGCAGACCATACGGGCAGATCGCGCGATAATAAGGAATGGAAACAGCGGACAATGTCATACCATGGGTGGCATCTGTATAAGCGCCAATGGACTGCCCAATCATATGCACCATCCAGTCGGTGGTTTTGCCCATCGCAACAAAGGTGTTCAGCGCCCAGGTTGCCGTCCACATGATGTTGGAACGCGCCTCGTAATTTTTGGGGTCTTTCAGCGCGATGAGCGAGCTGTGGATCAGCGAGCGCATCAGCCCTTCCATCACATAGTCGGAAGTGTTGTCGTCCGTGCCGGAGAGGTACTGTTCGAGGATGTGGCACATGATGTCGTAAAATCCCGCCACCATCTGGTACTGCGGCAGCGTGTAAGTGAATTCGGGGTTGAGGCAGGCAAATTTGGGGAACACTTCCTCGCCGAACACGTGGCCGATCTTGAGCTTCTGCTCGTGATTGGTGATGACGGAGCCGCCGTTCATCTCGCTGCC
>NZ_CAJMDQ010000005.1 GCF_905212195.1 uncultured Anaerotignum sp.
CGCGTCTGCCAATTCCGCCACATCCGCATATCTGGTTTTGTGTCTTGCTGTTTTCAGCTGACTTGGATATCATAATACAAAACCAGAACTTTGTCAACACTTTTTTTCAAATTTTTTAACAAAACAGCGGAACCAGCACTGGCATAGCCAACGTACAGATGACGCCGCTGACGAAAGCCAGTATGGCTGTCTTGCTGTCTGTATACTTACTCAACAGAGGCAATGTGGTATCCATAGCCGTTGCGCCTGCGGGAGCAATGGCTGTATAAACGTTTCTGCCTGCCAGCACAGGCACCAGCAGAAATGTCAGCACTTCCCGGAACACATTAGACAGGAAGGAAATGGTGCCGCCGATGGGATTGCCTGCCTCTGTCATGAGGATACCGGACAGGCTGTACCACCCCAGACCGGAAGTGATAGCAAGACCTTCTTTCAAATCCATACGCAGAATCATCGCGCATACTGCGCCCCCTGCCAGAGAGCCCAAAATGACCCCCAGAGGAATCACCAGTATCCGCAGACCCATCCGGCGGATCTGTCCGAATACTTCCCGGTTCACGCCCATATCAATGCCCACGGAAAAAAGCAGGATCAGCAGCATATAAGAAGATGCCGTATCCAGAAAACCGCTGACGCCCTCCGGCATGACAACACCTGCGCCGATGCCCAGCACAAGGGCAATGAGAATCGCTTTGCTCATTCATTTGCCCCCTTCCGCAAAAACACCTTTGTCAGCAGATACACCACCACAATGGAGCCAATAACCGCCAAAACCGCATACAACAAAGCCTTGCCGCCCAAAGACGGCAAAGCCTGTATGATGTCACCATTTCTGCCGATGCTGACACCCATACAGAATATGAGCAGCATCAGCCAAACAGTCTGCAGTTTGGCGTTGATCTTCAGTCCTTTTTCTTTGAGGATGCCGCGGAAGCCCACAACAAACCCCAAAGCCAGTACAATAAATATCTTCGCCATAAGTCTTATACCTGTTTCATCAGATCGACCACTTTGTCGATTTCCTCTCTTGTCACATATTTATGAGTTGCAAAACGCATGATGCCGTTATCTTCACCGTTGATGATAACATCATGTTTTGCCATATAGTCCACCAATTCCGCGGAGGACAGAGGATAATCTTTCAAACGGAAAAATACCATATTGATCTGCTGTCTTTCTTTATAAACTTCCAGACCTTTCACACCGCAGAGAGCTTCTGCCATATATTTGGCGTTGTCATGGTCTTCCTGCAAGCGTTTGCTCATGACATTCAGAGCGATTTTGCCTGCTGCCGCAAGGATACCTACCTGACGCATACCGCCGCCGATGATTTTACGTTTTCTTCTGGCAACAGCAATGAATTCCTTGCTGCCCACCAGAACAGAGCCCACAGGTGCGCACAGACCTTTAGACAGGCAAACGGAAACGCTGTCCGCATACTGTGCGATTTCTTTTGCTTCTACGCCCAGAACAGTAGCTGCGTTGAAAATACGTGCGCCATCCAGATGGATAGGCAGATGGTATTTGTCAGCCAGTTCTCTCACATTCTTCATGTATTCCAGACTTCTTACCTGACCGTCGGAATCGGCGTTTTCATAAGAAATCAGTGCTGTTTTGGGCTGATGAATGTCGTCAGGGTCTTTGCGGATATATTTTTCGATGATATCCAGAGGCATTTCCCCACCCACATTCTGTACAGTACGCAGCTGTGCACCTGCGATGATGGCAGCCGCACCTGCTTCGTGTGCTACGATATGGCAGTTATCAGGCAAAATCACTTCTTCCCCACGGTTCACATGGGTAAACAGTGCCAGCTGATTGCTCATCACGCCGCTGGGTACAAACAGACCAGCTTCCTTGCCCATGATTTCCGCTGCCAGCGCTTCCAGTTCGTTTACGGTCTGGTCATCGCCATAAACGTCGTCGCCTACCACAGCTTCATACATGGCTTTACGCATTTCCTCGGTGGGCACCGTTACGGTGTCGCTTCTCAAATCGATTTTTCCGTTAATCATTCTGATTACGCCTCCCCGGTCATTTTTTCTCTGATTGCGTCAATTTCTTCACTTTCAATGTATTCGTCAAAGGTCATCTGTCTGTCGATGATGCCGCCAGGCAGAATCTCGATGATTCTGTTTGCAATGGTCTGTGTGAACTGATGGTCATGGGAATCGAACAGCAATGTGCCTTTGTAATCCATGAGACCTTCGTTCAGTGCGGTGATGGATTCCAGATCCAGGTGGTTGGTGGGTTCATCCAGAATCATAACGTTTGCGCCGCTCATCATCATTTTACACAGCATACAGCGTACTCTTTCCCCACCGGAAAGGACGTTTGCTTCTTTCAGGGCTTCTTCGCCACTGAAGAGCATTCTGCCCAGCCAGCCACGGATATCCGCGTCATACTGTTCCCCTTCTTTTGCGAAAGGACGGAGCCATTCAATCAAAGAATCATGGCAGCCGTCGAAGTATTCAGCGTTGTCTTTGGGGAAGTATGCTGTTTTTGTGGTGATGCCCCATTTGAAAGTACCTTCATCGGGTTCCATCTCGCCCATGAGGATACGGAACAGTGTGGTTCTTGCGATTTCGTCTTTGCCTACGAAAGCAACTTTGTCGTTGGGACGAATCATAAAGCTTACATTATCCAGTACTTTTTTGCCGTCGATGGTCTTGGACAGACCTTCTACCAGCAGCACGTCATTGCCCACTTCTCTGTCCTGTTTGAAGCTGCAGAAAGGATATCTTCTGGAAGAAGGTTTGATGGTATCCATCTGCAGGTTATCCAGCAGTTTTTTACGGCTGGTTGCCTGTTTTGCTTTGGAAGCGTTGGCACTGAAACGCTGGATGAATTCCTGCAGTTCTTTGATTTTCTGTTCCACGCGTTTGTTCTGGTCTTTCAGCTGACGCTGTGTCATCTGTGTATAGCTGTACCAGAAATCGTAGTTACCAACGAACATGGTGATTTTGCCATAGTCGATGTCGGCGATATTGGTACAGATTTTATTCAGGAAATGTCTGTCGTGGGATACGACAATAACTGTATTTTCAAAGTCCATCAGGAAGTTTTCCAGCCATTTGATGGCGTGCAGATCCAGATGGTTAGTAGGTTCGTCCAGCAGCAGGATATCAGGATTGCCGAACAGCGCCTGTGCCAGCAGGACTTTCACCTTCTGGGTACCTGTCAGTTCTTTCATTTTCACATAATGGAATTCGTTGGTAACACCCAGACCATTCAGGAGGATTTCCGCGTTGGATTCAGCAGACCAGCCGTCCAGTTCCGCAAATTCCCCTTCCAGTTCGGAAACCTTGATACCATCTTCATCAGAAAAGTCCTCTTTTGCGTAAAGGGCTTCTTTTTCTTTCATAATGTCATAAAGACGTTTGTGGCCGTACAGAACGGTTTCTACAACTTCAAATTCGTCGAACATGAAGTGGTCCTGTTTCAGTACTGCCATACGTTCGCCGGGGGTGATGAATACAGAACCTTTGTTGGGTTCCAGTTCCCCTGCCAGAATCTTCAAAAATGTGGACTTGCCGGCGCCGTTGGCACCAATGAGTCCGTAGCAGTTGCCTTTGGTAAAGTTGATGTTCACATCATTGAACAGTACGCGTCCGCCGTACTGTAAGCTTACACCTTGTGCTGCGATCATGTTTGTTTTTCTCCTTTTCTCTATTCTTTTTTACTCAAATCTTTCCTATTATAGCGCATCTGCCCCGCAAAATATAGCCCAAATCCATGTTTTTTGCATTTTTGCAGGATTTTTGCCCCAAAAAAAGACGGTCATGTATGTTTTTTCATACACAACCGTTGAAAATCTTTTTTCTTACGCCGCATCACTTTCGTTCATGCTGGTGATTTCCTGTTCATAATTGATGGCGCCCTGAGCTTCTGTGGGAATTTCAATGGACTGCACACCATTGAGATCGGAAATATCCATGGTCACGCCGTATTCCTGTACGGTAATGCCTGCGCTGTCTGCCTGCAGTTCTTTCAGTACATTGTTTGTCACTGTCTGCAATGCATTGCCCAAATCCATATGACAGGATACTGCTTCGCCTGTATCTTCTTTGAATACGAAAGTCACAGGAACATCTGCCACGCCTTCATAATAATTTTCCGCAATGCCGCTCATACCAGCCAGCTGCAGCAGTTTTCCGCCTTCCACAACGGCATATACATCCGCTGACGGCAATGTGCCCTGCAGTGTTACCTGTTTATTCTCTCTTGCTGTTTCCTGCCAGCCGGATGTATGCTGCAGGAGTGTGATCATATTTTCCCGCACATCATAAATCTGCACAGAATCCAATGCCGCATCTTTTTCCAAAGACATTTCTGTCCACTGGTTGTTATAATTCATAAACAGATTCACATTGGTATCTTCTGCTTCCAGATACCGCTGTGTGGAATAACTCTGTCCGTCTGCAGTGTTCAGGGTTTCTGTGATCTGCATACAGAAAGGTTCCTTGATCTGGGAAACCGTTACTTCTGTGCTGTCACTGCTGCTTTGCATATTGGAAACCACATTGACTGCGCCTTTATAACTGCTTGCTTCTTCCAAGCTCTGGAGCGCCGCTGTTGCATATTCTGCGGGAGTCATCCCCGTCTGCGTTGTATCCTCCGCCTTTTCGGGTGTTCCGCAAGCCGCCAGACAAAAAACTGCTGTGGCAGCCAAACAGATTTTTGCCGCTCTGAAAAAGTTCTTCATTTCCTAACCCCCTATCCTACGCAATTCTGCATGGGTATCCTTTCTGTTTTTATTGTAGCGAAAAACAGTTTTCATTGCAAGGGGAATGCCAATGTTTCAGAAAAATATAAGAATTTCGCTCCTTTCTTGTAAGATTTCCTCCACCGGCAGTCTGTTCTTCCCCAGAGAACTGCCTCCCTGCTCCACTTTTTTCCATTTTCATAAATGCAAAAAAAGACTGTCTGTTCCCCCCGGAAAGACAGTCTTTTTTTATTCCGTTCTATCTCATCATCTCGTATAACACCCTTAACAGGTCTTCATCTTCCCGTACATGGGCAAACACAGCATCCCTTCGGCTGCAAAATTCCCGGAGGGCTGCCCGTTGTTTCATGAGGGCTTTTTTGTACGCAGCTGCCATGGCTTCGTTCAGCTCCAAATCTCTGGTTTCTCCCGTTTCCGCATCCACCAGACGAACAGCGCCGCCAACATTCGGTTCTTCCTCCTCCTTAGAAAGAACCTGTACCAGCAAAACCTCCTGTTTTTTCTGCTGGAGCAGCTTCACCGTATCTTCGATGCCATTGTCTGTCATAAAATCGGAAATCACAACGGCAATACCCCGCCGCAAAGGGCCGCATCCCATGGCTGCGGACAAAGGCGCAGTCCCCCCGACTGCTTCCAGTTTGTCCAGAAAATCCACGGTTTCCAGAAAACGTCCCTTTTGCGCCAGATTCCGCTTCTGTGCCCGAAGGGTATCCCCAAAGGCAAAGAGATGTACCTGATCGCCGCCGCAAAGCCCCACATAGGCAAAAGATGCCGCCAGTTTCTTTGCCGCTAAGAATTTTCCATCCTGTTCCATGGAACGGCTGCAATCTAGAAATACATGGACAGAAGCCTGTTTTTCCTCCAGAAACAGCTTCAGATACAGCTTGCCGAAACGGGCAAAGCCATTCCAGTCCACCCGCCGCAAATCATCCCCGGCGGCATATTCCCGGTAATCGGAAAATTCCAATGAACTGCCCTTTGCCATGGAACGTCTGGCTCCGCTGTAGCCGTCTGTGGAAAGGCGGTGCTTCAAACGGATGGCCATTTCTTCCAGCCGTTTCAAATATTCTTTTGTCAGTGCTTCCCTGAGTGTTTCCATTTTAATACAACGCCTCTATGATTTCGTCGGGAGTTTTTCCCTCTGCCATGCCTTCAAAGTTCAGGAAAATACGATGTCTGAGGGCAGGTTTCGCCGCCTGCTTGATATCCTCATAAGCCACATGATAGCGTCCTGCCAGCAGTGCAAAGATTCTTGCCGCCTGCAAAACTGCCTGCGCACCACGCGGGCTTGCCCCATAACGCACATACTGCCGCACCACTTCCGGCGCTTCGGGATTTTCCGGATGGGTTTTCAAAATCAAATCCATCAGGTATTCCGCTACGGGTTCTGCCACAGGCACCTGCTGAGCAATTTCCCGCATCTGAAGGAGTCTTTCGCCATCCATCACCTTGGATGCCCGATGAACTTTGCCGTCGGTGGTGGAAAGAACAATTTTCATCAGTTCCTCTTTATTAGGGAAAGCCACATCCAGCTTGAACAGAAAACGGTCCATCTGGGCTTCCGGCAGAGGATATGTCCCCTCTGTTTCCAGTGGGTTCTGGGTCGCCAGTACAAAAAACGGTTCTTCCAGACGGTAGGTCTGACTGCCGCCAGTAACCGTATGTTCCTGCATGGCTTCCAGCAGTGCTGACTGGGTCTTTGGTGTGGCACGGTTGATTTCGTCCGCCAGCACCAGATTGGCAAAGATAGGCCCTTTGCGGAATACAAAGGACATATTGCCGTTTTCTTCCCGGTTCATGACTGTTGTGCCCGTTACATCGGCGGGCATTAAGTCCGGTGTGAACTGGATTCTGGAAAAATGCAGGTCAACAGCGTCCCCCACGGCTTTGACCAGCTGTGTTTTCCCCAGACCGGGCATGCCTTCCAGCAGCACGTTGCCCCCCGCAACCATTGCTGTCAGCACATTCCTTACCAGTTCTTTTTGTCCGATGATAACGCTACCGATCTCTTCTTCCACCCGAAAAAAATCTGATGCAAACTGCTGAATCTTTTCTTCTTCCATGGTTTTTCCGCCTTTCTGACCGATTTTTCTTTATTATAAACAGCAAAAAAATTTCCGTCAACGCGCAGGGAAAAACGTAATCTTTTCGGCGGAAAATATTATGTTTTTCTTAAACTTCTGGCCTTGTTCCCGCTTTCGTTTCCATATATAATCGTTAGCATGTGGAAAAAAGATGGAGAAAATCCCATTTTTCTCTTACATTCCCCCACCGTCGCAGACGCTTCCGAAAATTTTTACAAAAACCATATGGCACATTCCATAAAATCATAGTATAGTAGGATAGAATGGAATCACGAAATATAAAGGAGCGCAACGACATTGAAAAAATGGGATTGGAAAAAAACAGATCAACCTTATTTTAAAATTGCTGTATATGTGTTCGTGGTACTGGCAGCCACAGTGCTTTTTGAAAAAGTCGTAGGCAACCTGCCCAGCATCAGCAACACCATACATACATTTCTTACCGTGACACAGGGTCTGTGTCTGCCGTTTCTCATGGGCTTTATGATCGCTTATGTCATGAACCCCTTCATCAATTTCTTTGAACGGCATACCATGAAGAATAACTCTTTTTTCCAGCGGCATCCACGGCTGACCCGTGCAGTTGCCATCACGCTGATCTACACCATTGTCATTGGCGGCATCATCTGGATCGCCATTTATCTGGTGCCTGAGATCAAAACATCTGTCGTCAGCTTCGCAAAACAGCTTCCTGTTTACACGGCAACACTGAACCAGAAGATCGAAGATCTTTTCATGCAGGTGGATTTCATCGACGGGGAAGATGTGAACAACATCATCAATCGACTGCTGACACCTGTGCTGGGTGTTTCCGAAAATCTGCAGGCAGGCAGCGGCGAATTGGCATTCCTTCAGGATTCCGACGGAATTTCCAAAATGCTGACTACATTCATCGGCAATGTCTTTACCATGGGACGTTTCGTATTCAATCTGATCATGGCCATCTTCATTGCCTTTTACATGCTCTTTGACAAAGAAAACTTTCTGCGCCAGCTGCGGAAAGTCATCTACGCTCTGACTTCCGAAAAAACAGCAAACCGTATTTTCTATAACGGCAGCCGTATCCACAATATCTTCCAGAGCTTCATCGTTGGCAAAGCCCTGGATTCCCTCATCATCGGTATTCTGGCGTTCATTGGTCTGACCCTCATCAAAGCCCCTCTGGTGCTGGTGCTGAGTCTGATCATCGGCGTGACCAACATGATCCCTTACTTTGGGCCATTTCTGGGGGGCATTCCCGCAGTCATCATCACACTGCTCATCAGCCCCATCCACGGCGTCTGGGTCGGCCTGTTCATCCTTGCTTTGCAGCAGTTTGACGGCAACTTCCTTGGGCCCAAGATTTTGGGAAACTCTCTGGATGTAAGCCCGCTGTGGATCATCCTTGCCGTTGTGGTAGGCGGTGCTGTCATGGGCCCTTTAGGCATGTTCATCGGGGTACCCATTTTTGCCACCATCAAAATGTTCTGTACAGAATATATCAACCGCAAATATGACAAAAAATATAAACCTGCGGCAGCCATCGGGACATCTGATACAGAACAGGAATCGGAAAGCTGAGCTTTACAGACAAAACAAATGGACACACGGAACTTTCGGGCGGGGAAAGGACCTCTTTTCCCTGTGCCGGAAGTTTTTTATTTGAGGAGGAAATTTATGGCACGACGCACAAACCAATACTTTTTGTTTGTATTTCTCTTTTTCATACTTGGCTCTACCATATTAGGGCTTTTGCTGACAGACATTCTGGCCCTGCCTTCTGACTGGGCAAACATCATCATGCAGTTTTTGGTATTCATCCCCATGCTGGTCATCTATGTAAAAACGGAAAAAGTTTCAGTGAAGGAATGTTTTTCCCTGAAACCTTTGAACTGGAAAAACGCACTGCTTTGCCTTGGCATCGCTTACTGCGCACTGCCTTTCATTTCCATGATTGTGGTGCTCACATCTCCCCTCCAGCCAAATCTGGTAGAACAGGCCATGGGGGAACTCAACGACAGCTCACTGCTTTCCCTGCTGTTCATCATTGCTGTACAGCCCGCTGTTTTTGAAGAATTGCTCTTCCGCGGTGCTGCCCTTCACGGCTATCGTAGTTTAGGGGCAAAAAAAGCACTGCTGATGAGTGCCCTCATGTTTGCTATGCTTCACATGAATCTCCAACAGGCATTATACGCCTTTCTGCTGGGCGCGATTTTTGCATTTATGGTACAGCGTACCGGCTCCATCTTCGCCTCTATGCTGCCCCATTTTCTCATCAACGCATTGAATTGCTTTGCCACCACTGCCCAGACACCACAGCAAGGCGTTGTGGAAGAACTTTCCTTCACACAGGAACTGCTGGGCGTAGGTCTGCAATGCTTGATTTATCTGCCTTTCCTTGCGCTGCTTATTTATCTGTTCCTGCGGCGGAACCCTGCACCGGCACCTGCTTTACCGGCAAATACAGACGCACCCAAAGAGAAGATATTCACCGTTTCCTTCTGGATTATCGTGGCAATCTTCATTTTCTTCGGTGTTCTGCCAAATCTTTATTGGAAATAAAAAAAGAGAGAATGCTTTAGGGGCATCTTCATAAGAAAACAAAGCAAGCTGAAATCCTTATGATATAGAGGATTCCAGCTTGCTTATTTTTTATGATTTTATTTGATATGTTTTCTTCTGAAGGCAGCCGTCGCAATTCCCCTTAAGAAATCGAGGAAAAGGAAAACCAATGTTTTCTTAAGAGGAATTTGCTTTACATTCTCTCTTTTTTTATGCCGCTGCCAAATCTTTATCCCGTACGCCTTCACCCCGACGAAATACGGAACAGAGCAGCCCTATGAGCAAAGCATTAATACACAGCACTGTATTGCCATAGCTCACCAAAGGCAGGGCATAAGGTGCCACCAACATAAATCCCAGATTATAAGCCGTAAAGAATACCGTCTGCATGAGCAGCACCAACCAGATGGAAAGGGCTGTCATTCGTCCAAAAGCACTGCGCTGCTTCCGAATCTGCTGAAAAGACATCAGAAAAAACAGTGCAAACACCGCCAACACCAGTGCCACTGCCAGTTTCCCATAGGCAAAACCCAGTCTGGACAGCAAAATGTCATTGCTGAACAAGTCCTGTCTTTGAGAAAGCACAAGCTGTACGCTCATTGCCATTTCGTTCTGAGGAAGGGTTCCACTGCCCAGCCAACGACAGTTTTCCCAGATATTTTCCACCAGATATCTGAAATAACCGCCTTCAAACTCCCCACCTGCCATTCGTGCAACGGCAAAGCTCAGACGATACCGCAGGGCAGGTATTCCAAGCATCGCCAGTCCTCCTACCCCAATGCCTGCTCCTGTTGTCAGAGCCAACAGTCGTTTTCCCTTCTGTTTTCCCATGGAAAACCAGTCTGCCCCCACTGCCACAACAAATGCACCATAGGCAGAGATAGAAAAAATCAATACCATAGAAATTTTTCCGAAAGAAAACAGCAGCGCTGCCAGAATTGCCATTGCCACCCAGCAAAGCCAGTATCCTCTTACCTTTCTGCCTCTCATGAAAAACAACGCAGAAAGAAAAGGCAAAGGCGCCAGCAGAGCAATCCCGGTCAAGGCATAAGCGTAATCAAAAAAGAAAAATACACTTTCTCCGCCACTTTTTTCTACAAAAGGAATTGACAAAACCAGCATCGCCAGAAATAACAGAATCACCCATTTTGCTTTTCTTGCCAACAAGGTAAAATCCAGAAAATAGGCGGCTCCAAACAACGCCGCAGCCAAAAGCACCGGCACTGCCATATCCACACCAAAAGTCACTTCATCAATGGTCAATCGGCAGAACAGTCCCATGGATAGCAATACCGCAGCCACCAATACCATCTGCCATTGGGGCTTTGGACGATGGGTTCTGTCCAGCGCCATACCTACCGCAATGCCGTCACCCATTTCCTCCACAGTGCGTTTTTCCGCTTCTTCCTCTGATAATCCTTCCGCCAGAAAGGCTTCCTTCTGCAAAAGCAAATGGTCTGTGAGTTCCTCTGCCACTGCTTTTCTGGTCTGTTTCCAGCGAATCTGGTCACAAACCGTATCCACATAATTCTGCATTTCAGAAGAAGAAAGCAGTGATGTTTCTTCCGTCTTTTCTTCGCTTTCCATCTTTTCCAGAATCAAAGAAATTTCTGTCGCTTCTGCCTCTTTTTGTTCTGCCACTGTCATGCCAGCTGCCTTCCATGCTTTCCGGCATTCCGCCAAATGGCTGCAAAATCTGTCTGCCATTTCTTCCCGCATAAGGTCTTTTTCCGACAGCGTTTCCGCAGACAGCCACGCTTTCCATCTGCTCCATATCTTTTTAAATCCCTGCACAACAAGCACCCCCATTCAATACCTTGTGCACTGCCGCCGCATAGGCGTTCCACCGTTCCGTCTGCTTTGCCAGTTCCCCCTTGCCTGCTTCCGTCAGACGATAATACTTTCTGGTGCGCCCTTCTGCCGCTTCCTCATAGGATGTGACAAAACCTTCTTTTTCCAGCCCATGGAGTATGGGATAAAGGGTTCCTGCCTTCAATCGGAAGGTGTCGTCAGAACGAGCCGCCAGCGTTTCAATCATTTCGTAGCCATACATGTCCTTTTCTTCCAGCAATTTCAAAATCAAGACAGATGTATTGCCTACGCCTTTTTCCTGTGCCATCTTTTCACCTCCATATATAGATTATCTATATAATATATCGATAATCTATATATGTCAATATCTTCAAAATTGAAAAACGCTGAAAAAATATGATATAATGCAGAAAAAGAGGCTTTAGAAAGGAGCGTGCCTATGGTTCGAATGACAAAATGCATCACCGTATCCACTGCGGCAGAAAAAGAGCGTATCCTCAATCTTCTGGTGGAAAACAACATCCCCTACCGCGTTAAAATGGACAACGTCAACCAAAGCGTTTCCTTTAGTGGCTTTGGCGGCGTTAATTCCGTAAAAATCTCCTATACCTTTTATGTGAAAAAAGAACATGTGGAGGAAGCCCTCTTTCTCATCCGAGGGGGCACACTTTCCTAATAGAAAAAGCCGAAATCCCTTCTATTATGCAAGGATTCCGGCTTTTTTGATGCCATTGATTCAGTCTTTTTTCTGTTCTTCGTCCATGCCGTAACGGGCTTCCAGACGGTAAATAGGCATACCCTGAGAAGAGAATTTTTCTTCATATTCTGTCATGATATTGCCTTCATAATCGCTGTTGTGCAGGTCTAAGGAAATGTTGGACAGTTTCCAGTTATCGGCGCAGAATTCATTGAGGGAGAACTCAAAGAGATTCCGGTTGTCGGTTTTGAAGAAGATTTCCCCTTTGTCACCGAAGGCTTCCCGATAGCTCTGCAAATATCCTCTGTAAGTCAGACGGCGTTTATACTGGCGTTTTTTGGGCCAAGGGTCGCTGAAATTCAGATACAGACGCTGGAATTCCCCTACTTCAAAGAAATCAGACAGCTTTTTCGCGTCATCCCACACCAGTGCCAGATTGGGCAGTTCTTCTGTGGTACGTCTTGCCGCTACTGCCACAACGCTCAGATTCCGTTCAATGCCCACAAAATTGATATGGGGATAAGCTTCAGCGTTTTTGCGGATGAAGCCGCCTTTGCCACAGCCGATTTCCACATAAATGGGATTGTCATTGCCAAAATATTCCCGCCATTTGCCTTTCAGGGCTTCGGCGTTTTTCATCACATGGTCGTTCTGGGCAAGTTCTTCCTCTGCCCAAGGTTTTTTCCGTATTCTCATGATGTTGCTCCTTTTTTCTCAGATTCGCATTGTATTTATCATACTATCGAAACGAAAATTCCGCAACGGTTTTTTGGAAGTTCCTAGCGGGAAAGACGCCCAATCCAATAACCCATGTCCTTTTGTCCCGGCAAAGGACGAAATTCCGTAAAGCCCAGCCCTTCTGCCCGGCGGCGTGCACTGCTGTCATAGCTGTCCGGCAGACCTACCTCCATGCCGTTTTCCGCTTCATGGAGGATAAGATGGCCATAGCGATGATAGCACAGCAGGAAAAAGAAATCCCGCTGACGCTGAGATGGAATTTCCCCGAAATAAAGAAGTTCTTTCAGAGAAATGCAAATCCACGGCGTTCCATCTGCAAAAGGTGTCATGCGGCGGTTATTCGCAAAGAAATCCCATTCCACCTCTGTTTTGGATTCCTGCATTTCCTCTGCTTTTTCCTCACATTCCTCTGCCTTCTCGGTTTCTGTATGTAAAGCTTCCTCCTCTGTTTCCTCCAGTTCTGGCTCATCCGCCTCCACCCAGGAAACCCGCTCCTGCTCTTTGGGCGGTTCTTCTTTCTTGATAATCTCTATGGGAACCTCTCTATAATCTTCTCCATTCTTTGCGGCTTCCACAGACTTTTTCCCTAATATCCTTGCGCTTTCCTCTGCTGTCAGGATGCCCATTTCCTCCAGTTCCGCCATTTCCTGACGGAATTTTTTCAGCAATCCGCGAAAATTCCCATGGTAGGAAAAATCCGGCTGTTCCTTTGCTGGTACTGACTGCTGAGTGATTTCCGGTTTTTTTTCTTTTCTTTCCGCTTTCGGTTCCGGCTCTTTCTTGGGCAATTCAATAACTTTGGCTTTTTCTTCCACAATAGGACGTTCCAATACAGCCGTTTCCGCCGCCTGCAACACAGGTTCCTCCTCCAAAGGAGAAAACAGCGCCTGCCACTGGCGTTTTTCCCCTACATAGGCAGTCAAAGGCGCAGACAGGCTGTTTCCCGTTTCCGTTGTCACCGTGACCCCAAACAAATCTTCAACAGTATAACCGCCGCCCAATGCATCTGGGTCAAAATCCCACGCCATTTCTCCGTGTCCCTGTTTGTTCACAGCCAATTCACCGCAGGAAATCCCCTTGCATTCTCCATCCTTTGCCAAAAGCCCATAAACCTCATACTGTCCATGGATGAGGGGACGTAGTCCTTCCACTGCCACCGTCAGTTTTCCCTGTCCGTTTTTGATTTCCAGAATGCAGCTGCCCCAAGGTCCCCGACTGCCCATACCATAGCCTGCCGTTTCCTGCCGCAGCATCAGATACACTTTATCATATCGCCGTTGATACACGTTTCTTCTCCCCTTTGCTTGTCTTTCCGATACAGTCTATGCTTGGGGAAAAGAAAAAAGAACGAAAAACAGAAAAAACACATCTGACAATCCCCGCAAAATAAAAAAGCCGAAATCCTTTTTCTGCAGGGATTTCAGCTTTCTTTATTTTCTGAAAAAACTATTTTTTCATTCCTGTTCTTCCGGTATGCCATGTAAAGACAGACTGGTGTTTTTATACCGATGGTCAAAGGATACATCTTTCCCAAACCAGTAGGGCGGTTCATAGGCTTCCGCTTCTTCCAGCGTAGGAAATTCCACTTCTGTGGTCATGAGTCCTGCCAGCTTTCCTTCGTACACATCCACTTCCGCCGTCAAACCATCCTCCAAAGGCACCAGATACCGCACTTTTTCCACAGCGGGACTTTCCGCCTTTGTCAGCAGATGGTCATACTCCTCCTTGGTGATTTCCAGTTCAAACTCCTCTTTCGCCAGCAGTCCTTTTCCCTTTACGGTCAGAATATAACTGTCATCCCACTGCCGCAGACGAATGGTGGGGGACATGCTGATATAGCACTGGGATATTTTCCGCGCGGGAAAATCCGCCAGAGAAAAAGGCACTTCCTTGGTCAAAAACTTCCGTTCGATTTCCATAACACGCCTCCTTTTTTCTTAGGATACCCGCTTCAAAACCTGCTGTCAATCCATTTGAGACGCCCTTCTTTTTGTTCCATTGAAAAAAAGCAAAAAAACGCATATAATAAAATCAGTAAACAATCATCACAACATTTGGCTATGCCAAAAACAGTAACGGAGGTGTTTTTCACATGAAAAAAGCATTGGTTTTTCTGGCAGACGGCTTTGAAGAAATGGAAGCTGTGACACCCTTGGACTTTATGCGCAGAGCAGGCTTGGACGCAAAATTCGTTTCTCTTGCGGGCACACTGTCTGTAACAGGTTCTCACGGAGTTACTTATCGTGCGGACATGCTCTTTGACGAAAAAGTAGCATCCGAAGCAGATATGCTGATTCTGCCCGGCGGACTGCCCGGCGCACAGAATCTGCAGGACAACGAAGCATTGGGCAAACTCCTGTTGAAATTCCACGAAGAAGGCAAATTTGTCTGCGCTATCTGTGCCGCTCCCATGGTACTGGGACATCTGGGCATTTTGCAGGGCAAAAAAGCCACCATTTATCCCGGCATGGAAGACCGCCTCATCGGTGCAACACCTGTTGCTGACAAAGTATGCCGCGACGGCAATGTCATCACCGGCAAAGGCCCCGGCGCAGCCATGACTTTCGCCATCACACTGGTAGAAGCACTGGCTGGCAAAGAAGTGGCTGACAAGCTCAGAACCAGTACTGTGTACGACTAAGATCAATGGCAGAAAACAGACGGGACAGGCTTTTTCCCTGACAGGGATTCAGTCCCGTCTGTTCCGCTGCCTGTTCCACCTGCTCCAAGTCTAAGTCATAGATGTAGGAAATCTGCGCTGGTGTATAAACAGCAGGCAACCCGCAGCTGAGTTCCCGCTGAAACATCCGGCAAATGACGCTGTCACCCTTTTGGAGCAGCGCAAGGAACTGGCTCCGAGTAATGCCCCTGACAAGGGCTGTTTCCAGCAGAGACTCCGCCTGTTCTTTGGATAATTGCAGGCAGGAAAGCATCTGCGTCAGATCATAAGGCTCCTGTCCGGTTTTCAGTATCAGGTCTGCCATGGTCAGGCGGGACATAATTTCCCGCTCATAATACTCCAAAAATGTTGCCATAAAACCCTCCCCTTTTTTGTCCATTGTAACAGGACAGGAAGGGTCACACCATAGGGAATGGCTGGGAAAGAGGTTGGATTCATGAATGCCATACAAAAATATTTCAAATACCGCCAAAGTTTGATCGACCAGTATGCCAAGGGCGATATGACCAAACGGGAATATTTGCAGCGCAATTACGAAGCCGTGATCTATGGCGACATCGGCCCCTTTCGTAACATGGATACTTTGGAAAAAGCGTTGTTCAACTATCAGTATTACAACGCGCTGGCAAAGGAAATGAAAACCGTCAGCACTACCCGTGACATGGATTATGAACTGAAACGGGATTATATGGAAAAGAGCAATTATTATTACAGCAAAAAAGACAAAGCCACTTTGACAGCCCTGCGGATGTTGGACTATAAAGGGGTAGTGGCTTATTTCATCAAGATTCGCAGTAAATTCCTCAAAGGAAAGCTCTTTGAAATCGTCATAGAGGAAGAAGGCATCATCCTTCACTCCACCAGCACACTCATATTAAAGTGTCTGCGGGAAGAAGGGGTATTTCAGGAAGAAAGCCGAAAATCCGTCATTGATGATTATGTGAATCGGAGATATTAAGCAGAAAAAAGCCCTTGCAAATTCTCTGCAAAGGCTGTAAGATAGTCTTAGAAAAGGGTTACCGCTTGTGGAAGGGCGGTCAGTCCGATTTGTGTGGAAGACCGTCTAACTTCGCAGGTTAGGCGGTCGTTGTTTTATTTCTTCTTGTTTTGAAACAAGGAAATCACTCCAATGATTACCAAACAAAAAGCAAATAAGCCTTCGTATGTAACCATAGGCGTCACCTCCTCTCATAGGAAGTGACTGAACCGCCAAAGGGTAACCCTCTCGTTGATCTTATCACAAGATCATCCTTTTTTCTATCAAAACAAACAAAATCAGGGTGGATTCTTTCCGAATCCACCCTGATTTTTGTATGGAGGCATTATGTGGAACAAGCTCTGCTGCCCCAAGGGAGTAAGGCAGCAGACAAGGCATTTCCCGTTGTTCAGCCGGCCTTCTGCTCCAGACGCAGTCTGTCGGCAATGAGGGCAATGAACTCACTATTGGTGGGCTTGCCCTTATGGTTGTTTACGGTATAACCGAATAATTCATGGATGACTTCCACTTTTCCCCGGTTCCAAGCCACTTCAATGGCATGGCGGATGGCACGTTCCACCCGGCTGGGTGTAGTGTTGCACTTTTTGGCAATGGAAGGATACAGTTCCTTTGTGATGTAATTGAGGACATCCATGTCGTTGACGCTCATCATGATGGCTTCCCGCATGTAATGGTACCCACGGATATGAGCAGGTACACCGATTTCATGAAGGATATTGGTGACTCTCGTTTCCAGATCCACTGTCCCCTGTGCCGCCGGAGCCGCCGCAAATACACTGCCTGCCGGTTTCACTGCGGGCTGTTCCTGCATAAGCTGACGAATGCGCTGGCTCAGAGCTTCCAGATCAAAGGGTTTCATCATGTAATACCCTACCCCTAATTCCATGGCACGCTGCACCACTTTATCCTGACTTAAGGCAGACAAAATGATGGTAATGGGCTGGTGCATATCCGGATTTTTCTGGAGTCTTTCCAGCACCCCAATGCCATCCAGTCTGGGCATGATGCCATCAATGACTGCCACATCGGGACGGTATTCCCGAATCTTGTTCATGGCATCGATGCCGTCCATGGCAACGGCTACCACCTGCATATCTTCCTGTTTCTGCAAATAATTCACGACAATATCACAAAAATCCTTATTATCATCGGCTAACAGCACTTTTATTTTCATTTGGCTCAAAATCAATCCCTCCGCTTTGTAGTTTGCTGCATGAATATGACAAACATTCTTGCTTTTGGGTTGATTATAGTACAGTATACATGCCGTGACAATACGGTTTCGGCAGACAAATCCCGACGGAAAAACCGCCATTTTTTCGGCTTTTTCCTCGATTTTTGCGACAAAGCACATTTCCTGTCAGCCTATGGAGGACACTGTCGGATTTCATGGAGAATTTTGGGAAAGACCGCAGGATTTTGGCTTGCCGAAAGGGCTTTGTTTTTGTCAGGTACTGTTGGATTTGTTGAAAAATCAAAGATATGGTAGAAATTTTCTTTCACCCCCACCATATATAGAAAGGACAAAATCAACTTATTTTTCACACAAAAAAAGGACAGGACATTTGAAGCTAATGTTCTGCCCCCTTCTTTTTCTTTTTCACAGGTATTCTTTGTCATTTGAGATAGAATGTTCTTAATGATTCCGACAAAATTCCTTTTAATTCTCCGCGGCGTTGTCCGTAGAGGCAAAATATGTCCCCACAGCCATAATCAGCAGTGCGATAAAAAAGGATATTGACGGTTTTTCCCGAAAAATCACCAAAGAAATGGCTGTTGCCATGAAAGGCGCCAGTGCGTAATAGGCGCTTGTTTTGGCTGCCCCCAGATACCGCTGGGCATAGATATAAAAGAAAATACTCAAACCATAGGCAACAAATCCCAGCAGCAAGGTACACACCCCATACACCAATGGCAATGCGTTTTCCCCGAGGCAAAACGCCAGTACCAGTGACCCCAAACCGGAGCCAAAGCCTTTGATGACAACAATCTCCAAAGGGTCTTTATGGGAAATCATACGGGTGCAGTTGTTTTCCAATCCCCAGCACACACAAGCCAGCAATACGAATATGGAGCCATAGGAAAATGTAAAACTGGTCACATCCTCCACGGAAAGGATGGCGCTGGAGATGGTCACCAGAACGATAGCCAGCCAAAGCCTTTTAGAAATGGCTTCCCGAAAAATAAAAAGGGCGATAACTGCCGTAGCAACGATTTCAAAATTATTGAGCAAAGAAGCATTTGCCGCTGTCGTCATGGTCAAACCAACCATGAGAAAAATAGGCGCAGCAATATCCAGTACCACCATTCCCACAGTGTAGGGCATGTCTTTTTTTGTCAAAGGGGCTTCCTTCTTCCCTTTTCCTGTCATACGTTGGACAAGGCGCACCACTGCCAATCCAATGCCTGCCCCCAGATACAGCAGGGCTGCCATCATGGTAGGCGGCACCTCTTCCAACAGCAATTTGGATACAGGCGCATTCAGGGCATAAAGCCCTGCCGCCAGAATTGCCCAGAAAATGGCTGTTTTTTGCGATGTCATAGAAATCCCCTCATTTCATGAACTGGTCGATGGCTGCCGACAAATCCTCCAATGCCTTTTTGTCCCCGTTTTCTACAGCCTCCACAATACAATGGTTGATATGGTCTTTCAGAATGATTTTTCCTGTATTGTTGAGAGCAGACTTCACCGCTGCCAGCTGTATGAGCACCTGACTGCAATCCTGCCCTTCCTCCACCATTTTTTTCACCGCTTCCAGATGTCCAATGGCTCTGGAAAGGCGGTTCAGCACTTGTTTGGTATCGTGATGATGTGCCATACTCTCCCTCCTTCATATCCCCCCTATGGGGATATTTTCAGTATAGCACGTTCCTGTAAAAATACAATACGATTTCCATTTTCGGACAAAAAAATATGCCCGACTTTAGGGGCATAAACAAAGCAAGCTGAAATCTTTATGATATAGAAGATTTCAGCTTGCTTATTTTCATAAGATTTTATTTGTTATGTTTTCTTAAACACAAGTTGCTTTCGTCAGAGCATATCTAAATTTACTGATTCTGTTTTGCTTCAAAAACCGCGTCTGTCAGTTTTGCAAAATCCTCAATGGACAATGCTTCCCCTCTGACACGAGGGTCCCAGCCCAAAGAAGTGAGAATTTCTGTCCATTCTTCTTTGGAGAAGCCCAGATTTCCCTGATTGAACAGACAGTTCAGCAGTGTTTTCCGGCGTTGTCCAAAGGCGCATTTCACCAGATGGAAGAACAGTTCTTCATCTTTTGCGGCAATTTTACGCTCCGGCAGCACCTTCAGTGTAATGACTGCGGAAGCAACCTTCGGACGGGGCATAAAGCAGGAAGGCTGCACGATCATGTCCAGATGGGCATCACAGTAATACTGTACCGCAATGGACAGGGCACCGTATTCCTTATCCCCGGGGCCTGCCTGCATTCTCTCTGCTACTTCTTTCTGTACCATAACGGTGATGGTATCCACTTTCCGCTCATTTTCCAACAGGTCCATGATGATGGGTGTGGTGATGTAATAAGGCAGGTTTGCCACCACTTTGATGGGGCGGTCATTATTCTTTTCCTGAATGATGGCGTCAATATCTGTTTTCAGAATATCCTGATTGCGAACTTCGATGTTGTCATAATCTGCCAGTGTTTTAGACAGAATAGGGATCAGGTTGCTGTCGATTTCAATGGCAACCACTTCTCTGGCGTGTTCTGCCAGCACCTGTGTCAGACTGCCGATACCGGGGCCGATTTCCAGCACACAGTCCTCTTTTGTGACACCGGCACATTCTGCGATATTGTCCAGAATGTTGCTGTCAATGAGGAAGTTCTGACCGAAATTCTTTTTGAAGTAAAAACCGTTTTCCTCAATGATCTGTTTGGTTCTGGAAGGTGTTGAAATACGTTCTGCCATGTTCTCTCCCCCTTCTTACAGTCCCAGACTGCCCAGCAAACCGAAGGACAGTACGGATACGATGATGCCAGCTGTCAAAACCCCTAACATAATGACAGGGAATGTCTTTTTGGGGTCCATGCCTAACAATGCACTGATGAGGGCACCCATCCATGCACCGGTACCGGGCAAAGGCACCGCAACAAAGAGGAATACGCCCCAATAAGCGTATTTGCGAATCTGCTCACTTTTCTGATCCGCTCTGCGTTCACACCATTCCACTACTTTGCGCATGGGCGTCTTTTTCAGCACTTTGAAAATGTACCGGATGAACAGCAAGATAAAGGGAATGGGCAAGATATTGCCAATATATGCGATGATGAATGTAGGCAGCCATTCCATGTTCATGGCAAAGCCCGCAATGATGCCGCCGCGCAGCTCCAGAATGGGCAGCAATGAAACCAGAAATACAATCCATTCCCGCGCCAGCGTACCTTCAAATGTTGTTACAAACCAATTTGCAATTGTTTCTGCCAAATAATCTCCTCCTAAACGAAATTTTCCAATTCATACATTGCCTTATTATATACGAAAACCAGCCGCCTTACAACATTTTGGACAAAGGCGAATGTATATTTTTTGAAAATTTACGGCTTTTTTACTTTTTCTATTGAAAAGGGCTGGGGAGTGTGAGAAAATGGGGCTACATAGTATATGCAAGAAATGGAAAAGAGGGAGACTATGACAGAAGAACTACGGGCGCAGCTTATGGGCGTAAAGCTGACAAAAAAAGAAAAACTCATTGCTGAGTTTATTCTGGATAATTTTGCAGAAGCATGTTTCATCACATCGACGGAAATCGCAAGACGCCTGCAGGTCAGCGACTCCTCTGTCATTCGCTTCACCCGCACACTGGGCTATACAGGCTTTATGGATTTCCAGCGGAGCATCCGCAAAACCTATACAGAACGCATCAACAGCGTTTCTGACAACATCACCATTCCGTCCGAAAGACTGAAGCTGAGTATCGGCAAGCTGGATCAGAGCGACATCATGGAAAGCTATTTTTCCAATGTGCTGCAAAACCTGAAATCCTGCGTGAACCAGAACGATTCCCTGTCCTTTGAACGGGCTGCGGGGCTCATTACAGGCAGCAAACGGAAATTCATCGTCACATCCCGTGCAAACTCCTGCGTGGGGGATATGCTGCTTCTGCTGTTGAAGCATCTGCTGCCGGATGTTTACGAAACATCCCACCCTGCTCTCAACGTTATCGACCATCTTTGCGACATTACGGAAAATGACTGCATCGTTGCCGTCAGCTTCCCCCGTTATTCGGAAATGGACCTTCTGGCAGCCCAGATGGCTTATGAAGCCGGCGCAAAGATTGTCCTCATTACAGACAAAGCAAGCTCCCCTCTGGCAAAATATGCCACACAGCTCCTCACTGTCAGCGTAGACAGCAACACATTCTTCAACTCCTACGTTGCGGTGCTGTTCACCATTGAACTGCTGTGCTCCTTCATCAGTAAGAAAATGGGATATTCCACAGAAGCAAAACTGCAGCTCATCGACAAGTATCTGTCTAAAGTGGGGCTGTTCTAACACAAAACAAAAAGCCGCTTTTCTTTTGAAAAGCGGCTTCTTTTTATGCGTTTTTCAGGGCATCCAAAGACGCGAAAAACAAATCGTATGCATCTTCCCACCCATCCAAAGGATAACTTGCGCCGCCATTGCAGCTTTTGAGCAGATTGGAGGTATACTCCTCCCCTTCTCCGAACAATTCTCCCACGGTAATGGGAAAGCCTTTTTCCGTTGCCAATGTGCAGAGCGCCAGTGCCGGGTCTGCTTCCTTTCTGGTTGCTTCCAGTGCCGCCAGCAAAGCAGGGTCTGTTTTTGCCATCTCTAATAATTTCCATAAATTTTCGTTCATTTCTGCCACCGCCTTCTTTTGTTCCTTTTCAAGTACTCAGTATAGCACATTTTTTCCAAAAAATTAAGTCAAACCAAACAAACAGAAGAAACCGTGAACAGCGGCACACAGACAAATCCCAATCAACGTTGGCAGCAGGAAAGAAATCGCCGTCCATTTCCGGCTGCCCGTTTCCTTTCGAATGGTCAGCAGTGTGGTAGCGCAGGGGAAATGGTTCAGAGAAAACAAAATGGCGCAGACAGCCGTCGTCCAAGTCCAGCCGTTTGCAGCCAGCATTGCCCCGGTCTGGCTGCCCCCTTCCACCAGCATGCCGCTTTGACTGTAAAACATCAGCAGAATGGGCAGTACAATCTCATTGGCAGGCAGTCCCAGCAGAAAAGCCATCAAGATAGGGCCGGAAAGCCCCATGAGCCCTCCCAGCGGTTCCAGAAACAAGGCAATCTGTGTCAGCAACGTACCATCTCCCACCGGAATACGCTGAAGCAGCCAAATGACTGCCCCTGCCGGTGCTGCCGCTGTGATGGCACGCCCCAGCACAAAAATGGTTCTGTCCAGCAAGCTTCTCACAAGAACCTGCCCAATCTGAGGACGGCGAAAAGGCGGCAATTCCAGCACAAAAGCAGACGACATCCCTTTCAGCACCGTCCGGCTCAAAAAGAAGGAAACCAACAACGTCATGCCCACCGAAAGCCCAATGACCAGAAAAAGAGCAAGCCCAGACATCCACGGCTTTCCTACTGACAAAAACACAGCTATCAACAGCAAAATTGTTGGAAATCGCCCATTACAAGGCACAAAGTTATTGGTCAATATGGCAATGAGCCTTTCTCTGGGGGAATCAATGATACGACACGCCGTGACCCCTGCGGCATTGCAGCCAAAGCCCATACAAAGGGTCAACGCCTGTTTGCCGTGAGCACCTGCCCGACGAAACAGCCCATCCAACTGGAACGCAATCCTAGGCAGCAGACCACAGTCCTCCAACAGGGTAAACATGGGAAAGAAGATGGCCATAGGCGGCAGCATGACGGAAACCACCCAGCTTACTGTCAAGAACACCCCATCCATGAGCAGGCTTTCCAGCCAGACAGGACTTGACACCAACGCACTGCGGCATGCTGTCCCCAACTTTGTAAAAGCGGACATAAGCATTTGAGAAGGCACATTGGCTCCCACTGCCGTAATCCAGAACACCAACGCCAGCAAAAACAGCATCAACGGTACCCCTGTCCGTTTCCGCAGAAACAGTTTATCCATCCGTGCTGTTGTATCCGCTTTTGCTTCGTCCTTTTTGCAGATGGCAGCCGTCAGGGTTTCTGCCCGTTTCTGAAAACAAAGGGAACGTTCTTTTCGATAAAGGGCAAAAACTTCTTCCTCCCCTGCAAAATACGCCTTGCATTTAGTTCTCCATTGACGCAGTTCTCCATCCAACAAAACATCCTCCTGCCAAAGAAAATCCAGCAGGAGCGGTCTGTTTTTGCTTTCCGGCAGCAGTTTTTCTCCTTCTGCCAGCAGTTCCGCAAAGTCCTCTGGCAAAGCCTTGTGAAAAGGTGTATGACGCACATGGGGCTCCTGCTCCATAACTTTCTCCAAAGCTGCTGTCAAATCTGACAATCCTCTTCCCGTTCTGGCAGCCGTTTTCACCACGGGAACACCTGTCAAATCTGACAGCTTTTTATCATCAATATAAATCCCCTTTTTCTCCGCTTCGTCTGCCAGATTCAGACACAGCACACAGCGTGGCATCAATTCCATGACCTGCAAAGCCAAAGGCAGATGGCGTTCCAAAGCGGAGGCATCCACAACCACAGCCACAGCGTCGGCATCCCCAAAAGCCAGAAAATCCCGGGCGCAAGCTTCTTCGGCTCCGGCGGAAAAGAGGGAATAAATCCCCGGCAGGTCTACCAGAACCGCCTCTTGTTCCCCCAGCCAAAACCGTCCTTCTGCCCTGCCTACGGTTTTCCCAGACCAGTTGCCTGTGTGCTGTTTCAAGCCCGTCAAGGCATTGAACAGGGTGCTTTTTCCTGTATTGGGATTGCCTGCCAAAGCGATGCATGGTCTTTTTTCCTCACCCATCCTCATTCCACCGCCTTCACCTGAATTTGTGCCGCATCGCTGTCTCTGAGGGCAATGCGAGTCTGTTTCACATGATACAGGCGTGTGCCGCCCCAAGGGCATGCATACAAAGGCACCACCTGACTTTCTTCACAAAATCCCAAGTCCAGCAGACGCAGCAGGCGGCTTTCCACCACCTGACAGCTCTGTCCCAGAGGGACTTCTGACAAAAGCATGCTTCCCTCCATATTCCCACCTCCCGGAAAAATCCTGTTATGCACAATATATGCCGGGCATAAGGGGGTGTGCCTGTACAAAAAAACAGACCTGCGTTTTCTTACATCGCAAGTCTGTCTGTTTTATTCTTCATTGATAAGTTTGCAAGTATAGGCGTTGATGATATAGGGTTCCGCCTGTTCCATGAGATAAATGCGGTAGCAAGGCACCGCGTAGAGCATACCCTCTTGGGTCTGGCTTTCTTTATCCGACAGGTCGTAGCCCAGTTCCATACGGTTCACCGTTACAGCCCCTTCCGGCTGGTTTTTCCGCAGTTCCCGCATGAATGTGAGCAATGCTTCATCAGCGTAGAAAATATCCTTTTTCTCGCCGTTGTATCCCACCACAGGGCAATACACAAACTGCACCTGATAAATGCCTGCCTGAGATACAAACACCCGGAAGTAATTGGAAAATACGATGGTATCGTCATACTTCTCATAGAACACCACACAGTAGCCTTCTTCTGTTTCCAAAATGTCATAGGAAACGAATTCTCCAAAGATTTTCTCTTTGCTGTCCATGTATTCCTCTGCCATTTTCAGGGCATCGCCCCGGCTCAGCTGACCTTTTTCCTTTGTCACCTGTGGAAATGTGAGGGTTCCATGGGCGCCTTCCACCGTCAGTTCCGACGTTGAAGTACGATACACGGTACTGGTCTGGCTGGGGACAACGGTGGTCTTTTCGCCGTCAAAAAATGCACGTTCCAAATCTTCCTTGGTATATGTGGGCACCATACATTCCAGACGGCTCATGGGTTCCGTTTCCGTGATGAGGTCTGTATACATGGTGATGCCGTTTTTGGAAAGCACTTCGAAAATGGCTTTTTCCTGAGAAGCAGTCATGGCGCTCTCACGGTTCTGCTGATAATTGAGCACTGCCAGACAGGCGTTCAATATCACCAGCAGCACAACAACAAATTTTTTCGCTTTTTGCCACTCCATAGACTGCCTCCTTTCTTTTCAGATTCTCAGGAATTGGCGGATGCGTTGACCACTGTTTCCGGTTCTGTTTCTGTCACTGCCGTTTGTTCCGGCAGGGTACTGTCTGTTTCGATGAGGAATATCCGGTCGTAAAGATTTACAAACCACTGCAAACGGATACCTTCCGTTCCGTCTGCAAAATATCCCAGCGCAATGTTTTTGACATCTGCAATCTCCCGCTGTTCTACCGTTTCCTGATACAGACGGTTGGCGGAGTCCAGCGCGTCAATGAACTGCACATCCAGACTGGCATCTTTTGCACCGGATGCCTCGTAATTCACCGCATAACGGCGGTATTTCTTAACGGAATTGTTGCTGACCGTCACTTCAATGGCGTGTTTCATGCCGATTTCCTGCTGCACGCTTTCCGCCAGATACACCGGCAACCCGTTGACGGCGTAATCAAAGTAATAAATCGTTTCATTGCCGCTGCCGCCAATGTCCACCAAATATATATCCGTCTGCAAAGAAGCGTCATTGGTCATAAAATTGCAGCTAATCTGATAGCCATCCAAAAGGGCTGTTTTGGGGCCATCGCTGCCGTAGTTTTCATAGTTATAGTACTCCAGCATCCGGTTGCCCGGGTTATAACGGAGCACGACAGAGCTGTCACTGAATACAAAATTCCCGTTTTCATCCCGCTGGCTCCAGTCCACGGAGAAGTTACGGAAAAACCGTTCTGCCGTATTTTCCAGCAGCACACGGCTTACTGCCCCTTCCTGCTCAAAGGCAGGCACCTGACGCAAGGTGTCATACTGATAAGGCAGCTCCGCCCACTGGGGCAGGAACAGATTTCGTCTGAGGACAGCAGAGCTGGTTTTCTGCCCGGTGGAGATATAAACCATTTCCCCTTCCGGTTCTGCCTGCAATGCCTCAAAAAGTATGGAGGCAGATTTGCTTTTCATGGCACGGTAAACCACGCAGTCATTGGTCTGGGAATTGACAAAATACGCCTTGCTTTCCTCTCCTGTGCGCCTTGCAGGCACAATGGTGATATAGTCAAAGCTTTCCAAATCCTGACCATTTTTCAGGCTGCGCATGCCCTCCAGATAATCATCCATATTAATCATAAAATCATACTGCATGACAATACATTTGTTTTGCAGCATTTCTTTCCAGTCGGCTTTTTCCAATTCCGTGCTTTCGCCGATGTTTTCCGCCAATATCTCCTGCAAAACGTCGTTGGCTTTTTCCAGCATATCGCTGCTGCCAACATTATCAGGATAATATACGGAAAAATTAGACGCTCCATCCCCTACGGCGTATCTGGTGGCCAGCAGCGCATTGCTTTCTGCTGCCTCATCCGTAGCAGAAATGGATTCTTTTACTGCACGAAAAAAGTTATGGCCTGCTGTTCCTTCAAGCCATAACTCTCCTGTCTGATACACAGCGGCTATGACCAGAACAACAATGATAACATTTGTAATCCTGTTTCTTTTCATTCGATCTCACCGCTTCTTTATGAATTTATATTTTCTGCGCCCCTTAATACAGACCGGGCAGCGCAATCATGTTTTGCAGATCTTTTTTCAGCTGATTGGGCAGGCGCTTAATCACAACGGTGTAAGACGCTTCATCATACCCAGCTTTATCCGCCGTCAGTGTCACATAGTTATAACCCATTTCCAGTCCAACGGTAGCTGCGAAGATTCCCATGGAACCTACAGTCACATTCTGTGAGCTTACAACGTTCATATCCCCGTTGGCGTCTTTACAGCTGACAGATACGGAAACCTTTGTATTGGGTTTCGCTTCGCCGTAGATAGTGCGGCTGCTGTCAAATGTAGATTCTGTTTCTTCCTGATACAGGTCAATACCGCTGCTGACAGTGATGGGAGTTACCTCTGCGGCAAATGCACTGACGGGAGAAAAGCACAGAAGTCCTGCCAAAACTAAGCCAAACAATCTTTTTTTCATCTCCGTCACCTCCTTACCGTCTACTCGTATTTTTCACTGCCATTATTATACAGCAAGAATATTACAGTTCTGTTACAGTGCCCTTACAGTTTTTTAACACCTGATTTTTCCAGTTACTGCGGTGTCGTTTCGGGAAAAATCCTGTCATTCTGTAGGGCCGCCTGCTTTGAATTCGTGTTCATATTCCAGTTCCGGCCGTTCCTTGGGGAACCACATGGTCATGGTGGTGCCTTTGCCGTATTCACTTTCTGCCGTCAGGCGACCCTTATGGCTTTCCATGATTTCCTTAGCAATGGCAAGACCCAGACCGGTACCGCCCATGGCACGGCTTCTGGCTTTATCTACACGATAGAAACGCTCGAAAATACGTGGCAGGTCTTCTCTGGTGATGCCCATACCTGTATCTTTGACGGAAATCTTGTAATATTTCTCGTCCTCTGTAATGAAGATACGGATTTTTGCCTGCTCCAAGCTGTATTTGATGGCGTTTGTCACAATGTTATTGACTACCTGACCCACGCGATCTCTGTCGCCGTAAATGATAACGGGATGGTCGCAAGGCTCAAAGGTCAGTTCCTGATGTTTCGCTTCCGCATGAATCTTGCTCTGGCGAACAGTAGTCATCAAGAATTCGTTCATTTCGATTTCCGTAATATTCAGGCGCACCTGCTTATTGTCAAAACGGGAAAGCTGCAATAGATCCCGTACCAGAAACGCCATACGGTCGGATTCGCTGTCGATGATGGACAAGAATTCCATAGCTGTTTCCCTGTCGTCCAGCGCCCCTTCCATAAGGGTTTCTGTGTAACTTTTGACTGTTGTCAAAGGCGTACGCAGTTCGTGGGAAACGTTTGCCACAAATTCTTTCCGCATATCGTCCAGTTTTTTCTGTTCTGTAACGTCCTGCAATACCACCACAACGCCTTCCATTTCATTTTTGGGGTTGTAATGAGGAGAGAATGTGGCATGGATAAACTGCTTATCCACAGGGAATGTGACTGCCTTAGACGGCTCATCCCCCATATCCAGATAAACGCCGGTGCTGATGTCAAAGGCACGGATAAAATGGGAAAAGTCCATGTCCATCTTATCCACCTTCAGCATTTCCTCCGCTGCTGTATTGGCAAGCATCAGCTCACCATCCTTGGCAAAGGAGATAACACCGTCACTCATGTTATGCAAAATGATTTCCATACGGTTTTTCTCTTTGGAGATTTCCGACATGGTCTTTCTCAGTTCCGCCGCCATGTAGTTGAAACTGCTGGTAAGCTGACCGATTTCGTCATTGCTGCGGACTTTCAGACTCTGATTCAGCTTCCCTTCCGCCATGTTCTTCGCCCCTCTGGTCAGCGCCAGAATAGGCCCAGTCAGGGTCTGTGCAAATACATAGCCCATGATAGCCGCCAGAAACAGAGCGATAGATACGGCCACAATGATGATTTTCGTGGTTTCGTTGAGGCTGCTCTGCATATCGCTGGCATCCAGACGGGTATACACGATATATTCCACATTGCCGTTTTCATCCGTTACAGGCAGGGCATAACTCATCCATTCTTTCAGCAGACCAAAGGAGTCTGTACTTTTCTTGCCGGAGGAGAATGTGGCTGTGCCGTTCATACCGGCAATGACTGCCTGATCTGTATACTGGGTAAAAGGCGCTTTTGGCGATGTGGTGGACGCAATGGTTTCCCCTTCGGCATTAAGCACATTTCCCTGGATACCCATGGCATTGGTCACTGTTGACTGCAAGTCTTCCTGAAAACTGTCCGCATCCCCTGCGTCAATGACCTGTTCCACAATCTTTTCCGCATAGATCTCCAGCTGCTGTCTTGATTTATTTATTTCGATATTCCTGAGGCTCAGCAGGATATATGTCCCGCTGACGATCATCACAATGAGCACCAGCCCCAGATACATCGCGATCAATTTCCATTTTATGCTGCGCAATGATCCCACTCCGTTTTAATCACAATCAAAATAATAACCAACACCCCGTTTGGTGAGGATATAGGCAGGTTTGCCGGGATCGTCCTCGATTTTTTCCCGCAGACGGCGCACAGTCACGTCAACGGTACGAACATCCCCGAAATACTCATAACCCCATACCTTCTCCAACAGTGTTTCTCTGGAAAATACCTGTCCCTTCTGCTGTGCCAGAAACTTCAAAAGCTCAAATTCACGCAGTGTCAGGTCGATGGTCTTGCCATCTTTTTTCACTTCGTAGCGGTCAAGGTTCAAAGACAGCTTTCCGTAAGGAGATGCTTTCTCGTCGGATGCTGCCATGCCTGCCGCTTCCTGAAGGGCAGCCACTTTCCGCAGGTTTGCTTTCACCCGCGCCATGAGCTCCCGCACACCAAAAGGCTTTGTTACATAGTCGTCTGCGCCCATTTCCAGCCCCAGCACTTTGTCCACTTCTTCGGCTCTGGCTGTGAGCATGATAATAGGCGTATGTTTTTTCTCTCTGATTTTACGGCAAGCCTCATACCCGTCCATTTTGGGCATCATAATGTCCAACAGAATCAGATCGGGATTTTCCTCAAAGGTCTTTCTGACCCCTTCTTCCCCATCGGATGCCGTAATGACCTGATACCCCTCTTTTTTCAGGTTAAAGGCAATGATATCTACAATATTTTTTTCGTCGTCTACAATCAAAACTTTTCTGTCCATAGCTTCGATTCCCCCTTCAGAATCAAAATTTTCCCTTTCAAAAAATTATACTAAATTTTGAAGAAAATGTAAACCAATCCGCTTTTTTGAACGAAAGATGTGGCAGTTTTGTTCCAGATTGCCCCGTTATCAGACAAGTATACATGGCTTTCTGCAGTTTTCCATGATAGACTGGAAAAAAGGGCATATTTAAAGGGGGAATTTGTATGAAAAGATTGATTGTATTGCTGTTATTTGCTTTACTGGCACTTTCCGGCTGCGGACGGGAGATGTGGCTCAAAGGCGAGGTCATCGGGCGGGAAACCGATGAAAACAGAAACCTGACTGCCATTGTCACAGAAACCGAATCCCACGGAATCGTCCGTTTTCTCCTTACAGAAGATACCGTCGTAGACCAGCTAAATGGAGATATCACCGTGGAGGATTTTCTGGGAAATGACGCTGTATATCCTGCTGTTTCTGTCTACGCCAATGCCAATACCAAAACATTCGGTTCTTATGAAGGGAAGGAAATCCCCGGCTATACTGCCCTTCTCATCCATCTGGAAGGCGGTTATAAAACAAATACCAAAGTTCTTGCTGACGGCACCACATTGAACATTGTGGAAAAAGAAGGCGAAAACCGGTATGAACTGGAAGATGGCACACTGCTCCTTACCGAATCTCAGTCCACTGCTTCCGTTCTGCAAAAACTGAAACCAGAGCCTTTGTATGACCTTTCCGAACTGTTGGAACAGGCTTATGCCGCATACAAAGAAACAGAAAATCCCAGTGATTTTTATCCATACTCTGTTTCACAAACAATCTCTCTGACAGCTTCCAATGAGAAACTCTATTATCTTGAAACAGAAGTCAGACTTTCTACGGACATAAACAACACAACTTCCAACTCTGTAGGACTGGCAGTGGACAGAGAAACAGAAATCCCTATTCCCACTGCCGAACTGTTCACCTGTCCAGAAAATGAAATCGGCACAAATCTTCTGGCGCTGGCAGACCTGTCTGACGCAAACAGAGCCGCCATGGAATCCGCTTTCCAACTGGAAAATGTGATATTCGTGGGTGATTCCATCTGCATCAAATTTCCGGAAAACAGCCTTTCCACACAGCCGGAAGGTTATGTGGTTTATTTAGAAGATACAGAAGGCGTCCACGCACTGCTTAAGGACTGGGCAATTCCAGAATGAAAAATGTATTTTCCGATGAAAGGGGAACGGAATATGAAAAAACTTATCCCATGGCTGCTTCTTGTTTTGCTGACACTCTCTTTCGGCTTCGGCAAGGGCACCACAAGCATTTATGGCAAAGTCATCGCCCGAGAAACAGATGAAACCGGCAGGCTCGTTTCCGTTGTGGCGGATACAGACAGTCAGGGCATCATTCGCTTACTTCTGACAGAAAGAACCAGATTCGAAACACCTGTTGACTTTTCCGCAGAAGATTTTTTGACGGATGACACCCTATCCCCGTCTTTTGTAGCCTTCTATAACAAACGCACTGGAAAAAACACATCTTACGGAAGCGAAACCATCCGTTGCTATCAGGCAAATTCCATGAATCTGAATCTATTGGAAAACCGCTCGCCAACAGGAACCATGACCTTGGCAGACGGCACACCGGTACAGGTATTCACAGATGAGACTTACACCTTTTACTGTCTGGAGGATAAAGAGACTTTCCTGCAGGAAACCCACGGAGGGACCCCCGGCGCTGTCACTGTAACAGGGCTGGAGGAATTTGACGATCTGACACCAGAAGCAAAAGCGTCCATTGTTTCCTACTTTGAACAGCAGGGAATCCTTTACGACATTCAGACCGTGGCAGAAACAGCCTATACCCTTTATCAAAAGGGAGAAAAAGACCTGTTTTTGGTAGAACAGAAAATCCATCCCTCATCCGCAAACAAAGAGCTCCTGTTCATCTCGACCATCGTGCGTTATCCCTCTGAAGAAGCGCCTTCCGGTGAATACTATCTCACAGAAGCTTTTGACCGCAGCACAGGTGCGCATATTCCAAAGGAAGAACTGTTCACCTGTCCGCCGGAAGAATTATGCACCCGTCTGCTGGAACTGTCAGATGTACCTGAAGAAGACAGAGCCATCGTGGAAGAAGCATTCCAGCCGGAATACATCATATTCTCCCATGACAATGTATTCATACAGTTCCCGCCGGAAGTTCTTCCCAAATATCCGGAAGGATACGGTCTTTCTCTGGACAGAAAACGGCTGAAAAAAGAACTTTTGCAGGACTGGGCAATTCCAAAGGACATCGGATAACATAAAAAAGCTGAAATCTTTTCTCAAAGATTTCAGCTTTTTTTATTTTCCTTATGAAGAAGCCGTGCTTTCCTTACGGAAAAACCTATCAGCCGTTCAGGCGTTTTTCCAGTTCTTCTTTCATATCTTCGTAACCGGGTTTACCCAGCAGTGCGAACATGTTCTTTTTGTATGCTTCTACACCGGGCTGGTTGAAGGGGTTTACATCCAGCATATAGCCGCTGATGCCCACTGCTTTTTCAAAGAAATAAACCAGTGCGCCGAAGTGCCAAGCGTCCATGCGGTCCATTTCGATAACCATATTAGGTACGCCGCCGTCCATGTGTGCCAGCATTGTGCCTGCAAATGCTTTGCTGTTTACAAACTGCATTTCTTTGCCTTTCAGGAAGTTCAGACCATCCAGATCTTCTGCATCGAAAGGTACCAGCACTGTGCTCTTAGGTTCTTTGCACCACATAACGGTTTCAAAGAAGTAACGGCTGCCTTCCTGAATGAACTGACCGATGGAGTGCAGGTCTGTGGAGAAGTTTGCAGCTACAGGGAAGATACCTTTGCCGTCTTTGCCTTCGCTTTCTGCGTACAGCTGTTTATACCATTCGCCGAAAGAAACCATGTGTGGTTCATAGTTTGCCAGAATTTCCACTGTTTTGCCGTTGCGGTAGAAGAAGTTTCTTGCTGCCGCATACTGATAGCAGGGGTTTTCCATGATGTCGGGATTGCTGTAAGCTTCTCTTGCCCACTGTGCGCCTTCCATAACTTTGTCGATGTCTACGCCTGCTACTGCCATAGCCAGCATACCTACAGCTGTCAGAACAGTGAATCTGCCGCCGATATCATCGGGGATGACGAATGTTTCATAGCCTTCTGTGTTGCACATGGTTTTCAGTGCACCTCTGGCTCTGTCTGTTGTTGCGTAGATACGTTCTGCTGCGCCTTCTTTGCCGTATTTTGTTTCCAGCAGCTGTTTGAAGATACGGAAAGCGATAGCAGGTTCTGTGGTAGTACCGGATTTGGAAATGACGTTTACAGAGAAATCTCTGTCACCCAGAATACCCAGAATATCGCTCAGGTAAGCGGAGCTGATGTTGTTGCCCACGAAATAGATGTCGGGGGTGGATTTTTTCTTATCTTCGTTGTAAAAAGGTGTTTTGATGAAATCCAGTGCGGTTCTGGTGCCCAGATAAGAGCCGCCGATACCGATAACGATCAGTACTTCACTCTGTTTCTGGATTTTTTCTGCTGCTTTTTTGATACGGGCAAATTCTTCTTTGTCGTAATCTACAGGCCAATCTACCCAGCCTACGAAATCGTTGCCCTTGCCTGTTTTTTCATGCAGCGCTGTGTGACATGCTTTCACTTCTTCTGCCATTGCGGCAAAGTCCTGTTTTGTCACAGCATCGCCTTTGACTGAAAATGTAATGCTCATCTTTGGTTCCTCCTCTTTTTTATGTTGTCCCCATATTTTCATTTATATTACTGCGTCCCTTTCAAAATGATTTCGTTAACAGGTTCCTGAATGATTTCTTTGGAAACTTCTTTTTCCTCTGTCACAAAACCATTGACGCGTGTAATCTGAATGGTGCTTTTCTTCTGACCGTCTTTCCCCTGCTGGATTACCCGCTGATAGCTGGCAGGTTTGGTGTCGTCATACTGTGTTTCATACTGCTTGGGTTCCACACTGGTCAGCACCTGTGTTTCTACAGATTTGACGGAAACCATTGGCTTCTGTTCGGTAACATTCAATGTCTCACCGATAACAACCGCATCTTTTGCACTAGGATTCATTTCATACAGTTCTTCCAATGTCATATCAAATTCTGCCGCAATACTGCCTGCCCGATCCCCCGTTTTTACGGTATAGGTTGTCGTAACAGGGGTGGTGCTGGTGAGTTTTGCCACTGCGTCATCCACAGACAGGATTTCCGCAGAATCCACGAACTGATTTTCCACAGTCACATTTTCCACAAAGGAAATTTCTGCATTGGAATTTTCATCCTGTGGCAGATAAGGTTCTTTCAGCTTATCCTGTACCTGCTGGGCTTCCTCCGCTGTCGCCAGAGGCGCCACCGCGCCGCCGTCTACAAAGATGACAGACGCTTCCACTTTATAAGTAACTGCATTGCGCAGTTTTGGCATCAGATATTCCATGGTGCAGATATCTTTTTTCCGGTCACCGGACACATGAAGCTTATCCGCACGGATTTCCTCATTTACCTGCACATTGGTGCCCACTGTAGTTGCCAGTTGGGCTTCCAGATTGGTCTTGATTTCTTCGGCGGAAATGGATGTAGTACTCAAAATACCCATGCTTTCCTCGCCCACAAACACTTCCGTACCATTTTTATGAAAAAACGCAAAAAACAGGATCAAAACAACGATGACCGCAACGCCAATTCCGGCTTTCTTCGGTGTAAGCTGTATGTTCTTACGGGCCTTATTTCCTTTCTGCCCGCCGGATTTTCGGCTGCGCTGTGATTTTTGCCTGCCTTTTTTTCCTCGATTTCTTTCCACATCGGCACCGGCTTTTCCGCTGTAAGCAACGCGTTCCTCACGCTTTGGGAACAGCTCCGTTTTTTTCGCCATTGGGCTTTCGCCTCCCTTCGGTTTGCAAAAAAATATGTCGATATATCTTTTATTTTATGCCATCGGGAAACGGATTGCAAGAAAAAAACAGCAGAGTTCTTCACAAAGGGCAGTTTCTGTACGCAAAAAAGCCGGAAATTTCCACAAATCGGAATTTCCGGCTTTCTGTTTACACTTGATACAGCCCTTAGTCTTCTTTTACGGAGAAAGCTGCTTTTGTTACGGAGTGACGTTCTTTCAGAGCGTCTGTTCTGCCTGCTGCCAGATTCTTTTCTGCAGAAGACAGCATCAGTTTGATACGGTTGAGCTGGTTGACTTCACTTGCGCCCGGATCGTAGTCGATGGCTACGATATTGGAGATAGGATACTGTTTACGCAGTTCCTTGATAACGCCTTTGCCCACAACGTGGTTGGGCAGACAGCCGAAGGGCTGTGTGCAGACGATATTGGGCACGCCGCTGTGAATCAGTTCGATCATTTCCGCTGTCAGGAACCAGCCTTCACCAGTCTGGTTGCACAGGGAAACCACTTTCTTCGCATATTCACCCAAAGTACGGATATCTTCGGGACGGTCGAAGCGTTTGCTCTTTTCCAGTGCTTTCATCAAAGGTTTCTGATACCATTCGATGACTTTCGCCAGAGCGTTGGCAATGATTCTGCCTTTTCTGGTGCCGCCCAGATATTTTTCTTTCTGGGTTGCGTTATAGCAGCAGTACAGACCGAATGTCAAGAGGTCAGGCACAACAGCTTCTGCACCTTCTCTTTCCAGCAGGTTTACCAGATCGTTGTTGGCTGTGGGATGGAATTTAACCAGAATTTCCCCTACAACGCCAACACGAGGTTTCTTCATATCTTCATAGATTTCCAGGTTTTCAAAGTCACGGATGATGCCTGCGATATTGCTGCAGAATGTCTTTCTGTCTGCACGCAGGATATCTTTTTTGACTTTTTCATTCCATTTTTCATAGAGTGCGTTTGCGGAGCCTTTGACCTTTTCATAAGGACGGGTGCGGTAAAGCACACGCATGAAGGTATCGCCGTAAACCAGTGCCTGCATGGCTCTGTGCAGCAGTGCGGGTTCATACTTGAAGCCGGGGTTCTTTTCCAGACCTGCAGGGTTGATGGAGATAACAGGGATGTTAGGCATACCTGCGTTTTCCAGTGCTTTACGGATGAAAGCGATATAGTTTGTCGCACGGCAGCCACCGCCAGTCTGAGAAATCAGCAGAGCGGTACGGTTCAGGTCGTAGTTGCCGGACAGCAAACCGTTCATGAGCTGACCAATGGTGATCAGTGCAGGATAACATGCATCGTTGTTTACGTATTTCAGACCTGCGTCGATGGCATCTTTATCCATAGCTGCCATAACTTCCAGATTGTAGCCACATTTGCGGAAAGCGGGTTCCAGAATGTCGAAGTGGATAGGAGACATCTGAGGACACAGGATGGTGTAATCCTTCCGCATTTCTTTTGTAAAGAGTACACGTTTCAGAGAAGCGTCGCCTTTTTTCAGTTTCACGTTCTTTTCTTTTCTGTCTTCGATGGCAGCGATCAAAGAACGGATACGGATTCTGGCTGCACCCAGGTTGTTTACTTCGTCGATTTTCAGGGCTGTGTAAATCTTGCCTGCTGCTGTCAAAATGGCTTTCACTTCGTCAGTTGTAACAGCGTCCAGACCGCAGCCAAAGGAGTTCAGCTGAACATATTCGATGTTTTCCTGTTTCTTTACGAAAGCTGCTGCTTCGTACAGACGAGAGTGGTAAGTCCACTGGTCACGAACAACGGTAGGACGTTCCAGATGACCCATATGTGCCACGCTGTCTTCTGTCAGAACAGCGATGTTGTAGCCTGCAATCAGTTCGGGGATACCGTGGTTGATTTCAGGGTCTACATGGTAAGGACGACCGCCCAGCACAATACCTGTCATGTTGTTGTCTTTCAGGTATTTCACGGTTTCTTCGCCTTTTTTGTGCATGTCATGACGGAAGTTTTCCCATTCTGCCCAGCCGGCTTCTACAGCGGCTTTGATTTCTTTTGCATCGCAGCCCATGGGAACGAATTCGTCTGTCATACGTTTGATGATGGTTTCAATCTTATCCAAAGAGAGGAAAGGATTCATGAACTTGATGTTCTTTTCTTTCAGATCCTCTACGTTGTTTTTGATGTTTTCGTTATAAGATGCCACGATAGGGCAGTTATAGTTGTTGTCAGCTGCGCTGCTGTCCCGTCTTTCGTAAACAATACCGGGATAGAAGATGAAGTCTACGCCCTGTTCGATGAGGTACATGATATGACCATGCACCAGTTTTGCGGGATAGCAAACGGATTCACTGGGGATGGATTCCATACCCTTTTCAAAGATTGCCTTTGTGGAATAAGGGGACAGTACCACACGATAGCCCAGTTTTGTGAAGAATGTGAACCAGAAAGGATAATCTTCCCACATATTCAGCACACGAGGGATACCAACGGTGCCTCTGGTTGCCTGTTCTGCTGTGAGGGGTTCATAGTCGAACAGTCTGTGGCGTTTGTAGTCATACAGGTTAGGTGCGGGATTTTCGTTCTTTTCTTTGCCCAGACCTCTTTCACAACGGTTACCTGTGATGAATCTTCTGCCGCCGCTGAACTGGTTGATGGTCAGCAGACAGTGGTTTGTGCAGCCCTGGCATCTAGCCATGGTGGACTTGATTTCCAGTGCGTTCATTTCTTCACGGCTTACCAGTGTTGTCTGGTAGCCTTCTGTATATTTATCTCTTGCGATGAGCCCTGCGCCGAAAGCACCCATGATGCCGGCGATGTCAGGACGAACGGCTTCTCTGCCGCTGATCAGTTCAAAGCTTTTCAGTACAGCGTCGTTATAGAATGTACCACCCTGTACAACCATGGATTTACCCATAGCTTTCGGGTCAGCGATTTTGATAACTTTCAGCAGTGCGTTTTTGATAACGGAATATGCCAGACCTGCGGAAATATCTGCAACGTCTGCCCCTTCTTTCTGTGCCTGTTTTACACGAGAGTTCATGAAAACAGTACATCTGGAACCCAGGTCGATGGGAGCTTTTGCGAAAAGGGCAATCTTCGCGAAGTCTGCAACGGTGTAGTTCAGAGATTTTGCGAAAGTTTCGATGAAGGAACCGCAGCCGGAAGAACAAGCTTCGTTCAGCAGTACGCTGTCGATGACGCCATCCTTGATACGGATACATTTCATATCCTGACCGCCGATATCCAGAATGAAGTCTACATCGGGTTTGAAGAACTGTGCTGCTTTATAGTGGGCAACGGTTTCGATGTAGCCCAAGTCCATCATCAATGCTTCTTTGATGAGGCCTTCGCCGTAACCAGTTACGCAGGAATTGCGGATAGTTACGCCTTCAGGCATCAAATCATACATTTCATTCAGACTCTGCATAACCACTTTCAGAGGGTTGCCTTCGTTGCCTGCGTAGAAGGAATAGAGCAGGTCGCCCTGTTCGCTGACCAGAGCCACTTTTGTGGTGGTGGAACCAGCGTCGATGCCTAGGAAGGCATTGCCTTTGTATGTAGAAAGAGGTACGCGTTTTACTTTATCTTTATCGTGGCGTTCTTTGAACACCGCGTAATCATCTTCGTTTTTGAACAGAGGGTCCAGACGGCTGACTTCTGCGGACAGTTCTGCGCCTTTTTCCAGACGGCCCAGCAGAGTATCAAAGTCCAGATTTGCTTCACCTTTGTTGGAAACGGCTGTACCGTAAGCAGCAAAAAGGTGAGAGTTTTCAGGCAGCAGCGCTGTTTCGTCTGTCAGGTGCAGTGTTTCAATGAAACGCTGACGCAATTCAGAAAGGAAATGCAGAGGACCGCCCAAAAATGCCACATGACCGCGGATAGGTTTACCGCATGCCAGACCGGCAATGGTCTGGTTGACAACTGCCTGGAAAATGGAAGCTGCCAAGTCTTCTTTTCTTGCCCCGTCGTTGATCAGGGGCTGGATGTCTGTTTTTGCGAATACACCACAGCGGGAAGCAATGGGATAAATCACTTCATGGCCTTTTGCGTATTCGTTCAGACCTGTTGCGTCTGTGTGCAGCAGGCTTGCCATCTGGTCGATGAAGGAACCGGTACCGCCGGCACATACGCCGTTCATACGCTGTTCCACATTACCGCCGGAGAAATAAATGATTTTCGCATCTTCGCCGCCCAGTTCGATGGCAACATCTGTCTGGGGAATCACGGTTTCGATGGCGTTTGCTGTAGCAACCACTTCCTGGATGAAGTCTACGCCAACGGCTTTTGCCAGAGCAACGCCGCCGGAGCCGGTAATCATGGTTGCAAATTCACAATAACCCAATTCTTCCTTGGCTTCTGCCAGGATTTCTTTTACGGTTTTCTTAATTTCGGAAAAATGTCTGCGATAGCGACTAAATACAATTTCATTTGCAGAATCTGTCAGCACGACTTTGACTGTTGTAGAACCGATGTCGATCCCCATTTTGTATGTCTGTTCATTATGATACTGCACTGTTCACACCCCCATGTAAATACTTCAGATAAATGTCCTGTGCGGCAATGTCCCGCCAGAGCTGTTCTTCCATATATCTGTACTTCTCTTCGTCGTCAATGGTTTCATCCAGCACCTTCAGTGCCAGGATGCCGTCCTGCATGGCAAGGGTCATCATCACGCAGCTTTCGATGTCCACATCTGCGGCGATTTCCTTGCGTTCCTTCCCCCGCTCCAGTATGCGGCGCAGGATTCTTTTTCTTTCTTCGGTATTCTGTGCAAAATAGCTTTGCACTTCCTCATATTTTTTCATGCCTTCATAAAGCAGGAAGTAAAAATCCCGAAAGGCAATATCCATACCAATGTTTTCCTGGAATTTGCGGAAGCGCTGAGGCGCAAAAAAGGCGTCCCACAACAGGGTTTTTGTGGAAACGTCCGGGCGTTTATTTTCCCATGCCTGCCGCATTTCTTCCAAGGGCTGTAAGTAATAGGGGCGCAGGTACGTTTCGATGACCTTTCCCACCAGATCTTCACGGCTTTTGAAGCAATAATAAAAGCCGCCTTTGGTGGCGCCTGCTTCCCGAATGATTTCGTTGGTGGAGATATCGGAAAACCCTTTGCCCAAAAACAGCCGAAATGCTGTCTGCAAAATATTCAGTTCCGTTTTCATGCGATCCCTCCTTTATGTATACATACAGACCGGTCGGTCTGATTTCTGTAACATTATATGCCCTTAGGCCGTTAAAATGCAATTAAGAAACCGCTAAGATGTCGTTAAGAATCGCGGTATATCAACATTTTCTCCAATTTTTCCGTGTCGATTCCGACATGGATGCGCATTTTTCCCAAAGAAAAAACAAATGTCTTTCGACAAAACCTACTGTTTTTGTATACAAAAAAGCAGATTCCTCCTTTTACAGAGAAATCTGCTTCTTACATCACCAAACAATATACCCCTGCCAGACACAGCAGATGGACGGGATAGAACAGGTAAAAGGCATATTTGCCGCCTGTATGTCCCACTTCCCCCCTATACCGCCGCAGCAATACCCAGGTGCCCAAAGCCACTGCCAGATACATAACAGACTCAAAAACAGCCGCGAAGGTAATCCCCCAGGACAATAGTGCCAGCGGAATCCAAAGGCCGTAATAAAAAAGTATCATCCAGAACATGGCGCGCCACCGCTGAGGGGAATGCCAGGTATACCAGAGCACAAAGACAAACACCACGCCAAAACCGCCGTAATCCGTCCCCATAACCTCCGCCAGCATTGCAATGAGAAATACGGCAAACTTGCCCATGTCCCTTCTGTCCTTCTGGACAGAATAGGAATAGGTGACACAGGACAACACCCCCAAAAACAGGGTCATCATCACATTGGTAAGCCCAAAGGACAGGGAGATTTTCCCCGTCAAAATCAGGCTTTTCACCATCTGAAAGGGGATTTCCGCTAATAATGCAAAGCCAAAGAGCCTTTTCAGATAGGCTTTCACGTTATGGGTATGCCAGACGCCTTCTGCCAGCTGGAAGGCAAAAATCAGAAACGCCATCCGCCCCAAAGACAGGACAGCCGTATACAAAGTCTGCCCCATGGCCGGCGCCAGCACATCCTCAAAAATCTTCATGGCGTGATCCAGAAACATGGAACAGATGGCAAGTATCTTCAGTTGAAACCTCGTCAATGTCATATGGATTCCTTTCCCGTAAAAACAGGATAGCTGAAATCCTTTCTTTTTTAAAGATTCCAGCTATCTTTGTTTTCTCATATTTTTGTCATTTCCTGAATTTTATCCAGCTGATGGGCAATGATCTGGTTTTTGGTACGAATGCAGATCATCTGAATCTTATTCATACCGATCAATTCCCCTTCAATGATGGTTTTCTGCGTAGTAGTGATGCGGATACGCATGCCCCGCTGGAACTCTGCCCCACGGAACAGGATGGTTTCAATGGGGAACAGTTCATGGCACCGTTCCATGACCCGCGCCATATCCACCTCGCCAAAGGTCTTTTTCACCACTTTCACACTTCTGCGGACACTTCTGATGAATTCAATGATTGCCCAGATCACAAAGGCAATGATTGCCGCCAGAATGATCTGAGAGCCGCTCAATGATTGAAATCGTTCCAACATATCCCATCACCCTCCTTTATTTCAGTCTTTATGCAGATAGCTGTAAATATCCCGTTTGGATACGCCGCGATCCTTTGCCACCTGCTTCATGGCGTCTTTTTCACTATAGTTTTGACGGAGATAATGCTCCATGTGTTCCTCGATGGAAACGCTTTCCCAGCTCTCCTGTGCCGCCTGCCGCTGCTGCTCCAAAGTATAGCCGGCAAATACCAGCACAAATTCCCCTTTTGGCGGCTGGGCGGTAAAGTGGGCTTTGATTTCCGCCAAAGTACCACGGCGCACTTCCTCGAATTTCTTTGTCAGCTCCCGAATGGCTGCCATTTCCCTGTCAGAGCCGAAAATCTTTTCCAGTTCCTCCAAAGTATCCAGCAAACGGTGAGGGGCTTCATAAAAAATCATGGTGCGGTGTTCCTTTTCCAGTGTGGAAAGAACAGCCCGCCGTTCTTTTTTCTCCATAGGCAAAAAGCCCTCGAACACAAACCGTCTGGTATCCAGACCGGAAAGCACCAGTGCCACTACCGCCGCAGACGCGCCCGGCGCTACCGTCACAGGCACCCCTGCTTCATAGCACAGCTTTACCAAATCCGCACCGGGGTCAGAAATACCCGGCATGCCGGCGTCTGTCACCAGTGCGATATTTTCTCCCGCCAGCAGTCGTTCCACCAGTTTCGGGCCTTTTTCCGCCTTATTATGCTCGTGGTAGCTTGTCATGGGGGTTTTGATTTCAAAATGATTCAACAGTTTCAGGGTATTGCGGGTATCTTCCGCCGCAATGATGTCTGCCGTTTCCAGCAGTTTCAGCACCCGCAGCGTCATATCATCCAGATTGCCGATGGGGGTGGCGCATAAATAAAGTGTTCCTGCCATACTCACGCCTGCCCTTCTCCGTAATAAATGTCATAGATTTCGTCGGTGTATTCTCCCGGCGCTTTATAAATCACCAATGGCGGCTCCACTTTGATCATGGGCTTGCCGCTTCTGCCTGCTTCCACCAGCACCATAGAAGGCGCTTTATCCACAAAGGAATGGACGAACCGCAGCCGTTTGGGCTCCAGTCCATACTGCCGCAGGGTACAAATGATATCCGTCAGTCGATGGGGACGATGCACCATATAGAACCGTCCGCCGGGACGGAGCACCTTTGCAGCGCCTTTCACCACGTCCTCCAATGTGCAGAGGACTTCATGGCGGGCAATGGCTTTGGGGCCGGAAGGATTTTGCAGACCGCCGCCCTCATTCATATATGGGGGATTGGAAGTCACCACATCGAATACAGAACCGCCGAAAATGGCAGCCGTTTCCTTGATGTCCCCTTCCACAATCTCCACTTTTTCCTCCAGTTCATTGAGTGCCACACTGCGTCTTGCCATTTCCACGCTTTCCGGCTGTATTTCCAGCCCCGTGAAATGGCTGCCCAGTGTTCTGCCTTCCAGCAGAATGGGCAAAATGCCGGTACCTGTCCCCAAGTCCAGCACTTTTTCTCCTTTTTTCACCCGTGCGAAGCCGCTGAGGATAACGGCATCCACGCCGAAACAGAACCGTTTGGGGTCTTGGATGATAACATAGCCCTTTCGGTGCAGGTCATCTACCCTTTCGCCCTCTTTGATCAACACATCAGTCCTCATATTCCTTCAGTTCCTCCGCCACAGGCTGCTGTTTCCGTTTTTTCTTGGACTTAATGACTTTGATTTCATCCACGTTGTAGAAAGCAATGGTAGGGGGATCGTTTTCCGTTTTCCGCACTGCCGCTTTCACCTGCTGCATCAATACATTTGTGGAAAGGATTTCCCCGGTACCGTCAGGAGTGGAGATGATATCCCCCACAAAAGGCAGTTTCTTGTTCAATTCTTCGTATACATCTTCTTCGTACTTCAGGCAGCACATGAGTCTGCCGCAGATACCACTGATTTTCGTGGGGTTCAACGCCAAATTCTGGTCTTTTGCCATTTTGATGGACACTGGCTGGAAATCACCCAGGAATGTAGCGCAGCACAAAGCTCTGCCGCAGATGCCGATGCCGCTGAGCATTTTCGCTTCATCACGGACACCGATCTGCCGCAGTTCGATACGCATACGGAACACTGCCGCCAGTTCTTTTACCAGTTCACGGAAGTCTACACGACCGTCAGAGGTAAAGTAAAAGATCAGTTTATTCTTATCGAATGTCATTTCCACATCCACCAGTTTCATGTCCAATTCCAGACGGGCAATTTTCTGCAAGCAGATGCGGAAGGCTTCTTCTTCCTTCTTGGCATTGGCTTCCACCACTTTGGCATCCTCCGCCGTTGCGGGACGCAGTACCTTTTTCAGAGGAGGTACGATGGTTTCTTCGGGCACAAAGGTATTTTCCTTGATAACCGCGCCATACTCAATGCCTCTTGCTGTTTCCACAATGGCAAAACCGCCTTTTTCCAGTTTCTGACCATCGGGATCGAAATAATACATTTTACCAGCTTTTTTGAACCGGATTCCTACAACTTCTATCATACAGTCTAATTCTCCTTTAATTGTAACAGCATCACTTCCATGGTGAGCCGAAAATTCGCGTTGCGCGCCAATTGCACACGGGCACGCTGTATGAGAGCGGCTTTTCGTGCCAGTTCCCCTTCGGATTCCACGGCACTTCTGAAAATCTCCGCCTTTTTGTCTTTTTGAATGAGGTCTTTTTCACTGCGCAGCCGTTTGGCATAGAGCAAATCCCGATACCAAAGCTGCATCATGTCCAGAAAACGCAGATCGTCTTTATATTTTTCCAAATCCTTTGCCCACAGAAAGACCTCTCCTTTTTTCGCCTGGGGCAAAGCCATGAGTTTTTCCAAAATTTCCTGCCGCATCTGCTGAAAACTTTCGTCCTCCAGCAAATCCAGCGCTTGTCCAATGCTCCCCTGGGCATAAGCGGCATAGACCGCGCTGTCTGCCGGGGAAAGCCCTTTTTTCTTTTCCAGATAGTCTGCCACCATAGTATCCGGCAAAGGTCGGATATGGAGCGTCACCGTACGGGACAATATGGTGGGCAAAAACGCCGTCTGGTTTTCCGCCAGAAGGAGAAAAACGGCATAAGCAGGCGGTTCCTCCAATGTTTTCAAAAGGGCATTCTGTGCCTGTACGGTCATGGTATCCGCCTGTTCCACAATATAGATCTTATAGCGGTAGCGATACTGTTTCAGGCTCACGTCCTCCAGTATCTGCTCCCGCACATCGTCCACGCCCAACGTCTTTTTGGTGGGGCGGACATACACAATATCCGGGTGGTTTCCCGAATCGAATGCCGAGCAGCTTCTGCAATGACCGCAAGGCTCTATGCCGCCGGCTTCACACTGCAATGTTTTGGCAAAGGTATCCGCAATGAGCCGTTTGCCGCTGCCTGCGCTGCCCGTCAGCAGATAGGCGTGGGAAACACGTCCCGCCGCCACTGCCTGCTGCAAATGGCGCAGCAAAAGGGCATTGCCGTAAATATCCGAAAAACTGTGCAACGCCCTTCACTCCTTTCCTTTTTGTGCCATTAGAATTTATGGAACTGATCCACATCCAGCACAAATACTGTTGCGCCGCCTACCTTAACTTCAATGGGCGCAAGGATAAATCCGTGCATAGCGCCGCAGGAAGAAGGCAGTGTTGCATACTGTGTTCTTGACTTGCTGTTTTCTTCAATGATTTTCAGGGCTTCATCTACTTTCTCATCGTCCACACCGGTCATGATGGTGGTATTGCCGCTGCGCAGGAAACCGCCTTTTGTAGCCAGTCTGGTTACCTGAATTTCCGCTTCGTTCAGATGGGAGATAACTTCGCCCGCATCTTCATCCTGGATAATGGCAATGATCAATTTCATATAAATCCCTCCTTATGGATTGGCTTACGCTCTGTCCAAAAGTTCATCCAGCGCTCCTTTGATCTGCCCAAATACTTCTTCTATGGTGCCGGAGGCATCAATGCGGCAGATTCGCTCCGGTTCTTTTTTGCAAAGTGCGTCATAGCCCTCGTATACCTTCTGGTGAAATTCCAGCTTTTCCTGTTCCAGCCGATCCAATTCATGGTTTTCCTCCTGCTGTTTGCGCGCCATGCCCACTGCGGGAGGCAGATCCAGAAAAACAGTCAGATCCGGCACAAGACCACCGGTGGCAATGGCATTCACCTGTGCCACCATATCGCCCAATCCTCTGCCGTAAGCCTGATAGGCAATGCTGGAATCCACATAACGGTCGGAAAGCACCACTTTTCCTGCCTGAAGTGCCGGCAGAACTTTTTCCTCCACATGCTGAGCACGGGCCGCCGCATAAAGGAGCATTTCCGTTTTCGCAGTCATTTGGGGATATGCCGGGTCAAGAATCAGCTCCCGAATGGCTTCTGCCACGTCTGTTCCGCCGGGTTCTCTCGTCACCACCAAATCCACCTGTTTTTCCTCCAGATAAGAAATGATTTTTTTCAGCTGGGTAGACTTTCCGCTGCCGTCGCTGCCTTCTATGGTGATAAAATACCCTTTCATGACACACCTCAAACTCTCTTTCCGTCCATTATTGTCAATTGCATAGAAAAATTATAACACACTCCCTGTAAATTGGCAAAAAAAACAATGGCAAATTCCAGCACTATCAAGCAAAAAAGCCGGACTTCCCTTTCTGGGCATCCGGCTTTTACTGCACTGTTTACTTTCTGCCGCCTCGTAAAATCAGCAGTTTCTGTCCCGAAAAGAGCCGCTCGGGATTTTCAATATCATTGACCATGAGGATACGTTCCGGTGTGGTGCGGTATTTTTTGGCAATATCCCACAGGCTTTCTCCATCCTGCACCACACAAATCACAGCGGAGGGACGTTTTTCCGGTGTTTCTTCGGGCATTTCCAAAAGGTCTGTGACCACTTCCGTTTCTTCCATGGCTGTCACCAGAATTTCCAGCAGGATCTGTGCCCGCAGCTCCCCTTCTGTTTCCGTCATAAGGCGGAAGTCTACCTGTTCCGCTGTGCTGCGTACACAGGCAGTATCTCCTGCTTTTGCACCTCTCACTTCCACGGTCTGGCGGAAAGGAATCCCCCGTTTCAGCACACATACTGCCTCATCGTCATCGGCAGAAAGATAGAGAATTTCCGCCTGCAATACCCCTTCCACATTGACAGCATCTGTTTCCACGGTCACATCTTCCGTATGTACCTGACCCCATGCCGCCACCGCCTGCATCATGGGCATTTCTCCATTTTCCAGAGATACGCCTTCTTTCAGGCTGAAACGGCTCCGTGTCATGCCTACGCATACAGGGAAGGTAACTTTTTCCCGTTTGGGCTGCAAACAGCTTTCCAAACCATAGGCGTCTGTGACCATTTCCTGTTCCGTATGGTCTACGGCTTTCAGTTCCGCACCGATGACTGCTGTTACATCCAGATTGCGTGTTTCTCCGTCGTCATTCACCGCCGGGCGAACTTCACTTTCATTGACAGTCAGTTTTACATCTGTCCATGTCTGGGGGGTGATGCCGCCGCCTTCAATGAATCCATGGAAAGGGATTTCCGCTTCCACTGCCACAGGCATGCCGTTTTCCTCTGTGCCATAAATGGCTGTCATCCGCAGATTCCCCCGCACTGCCACTTTTCCATCCATGGCGCGAATGTCCGTATCGGAAAGGGTCAATACCTGATGGAGCATTTCCCCAATGTTTGGCTGGTCTGCCCCCAGTGACACCGTATGCTTCACTGTGAACCTGTCCTTTTTCTCTGCAACGGGGCGTTCTGTGAGCACCTTTTTCCGCAGCAGTTCCACCGCTTCTCCCTGAGCGCCGCTGACAGTCTGAAGGCTCTTACTGCCTTCCGCTTCTGCCCATACTTCCACAATGGCACGGAGCCCCACTTTCCGGTCATTGATGAGCTGACATTCCAAATGTTCCGTTTCTGCCATCACATTCACTGCATCCTCTGCCGTCATGCCTTCCACGTACAGCACTTCCTGTATAGGCAGAGAAGATGTCATAGCATACACAGGCTTTTCGCCCCCTGCCGCCCGATACAGCACACGCACCAACAATTCCCCGGTGAGATTGATTTTTTCCTCGCCGCTTTTCACCTCGTCCAGCCGTACCGTACCGCTGCAATGGAGCACCTGCGCCACATCCGGGCGGTTATCGGGCACAATCATATCCCCTTCCAGCAAAATACGGGAATGGTGGGTTCCCTTCCGCTGTTTCCAAGTCATGGTATCCTTTGTCATTTCCAAGGCCATATTTCCTACCTCCTTCATCATATCAGGCACCTGCATCCCGTCTTTTGCGGATTGCCTTTCTGTAAAATATATGACGAAAGGGAAAAAATATGATTCCATCTATTGTCGTCAAAGGCTCATTTCATTCAAGCCTTTGACGAGTAGACAGAGGTATCAATCAAGAATTCCATCGGCAAATGCCTTGAAATTCCTGATTGTTCCTCGTCGAAAGTGAATTTCGACTGCGGATTCCAGATTTTTCACCTCTTGAAAATATATGAAAACACTTTATTGTATAAAAAAAGGGCTGTGTTTTTCCAACACAGCCTCTTTTTCCATTTTAGAAGAAAGGAAAGAGCCGAAACAGCACTTTGCCTTTCAAATCTTTTTCCGCAATGACGCCCATATTCCGGCTGTCAAAGCTTTCTGTCCGGTGGTCTCCCAGCACAAAAACCGTATCTGGCGGAATCACCAAATCTGCCACGCCCTCCGTAGGCCCCATGGCGTAAGGCTCATCCAGCAAGACACCATTTACCATGACCCCTTCGGGCACAATTTCCAGACGGTCGCCTTCCACCGCAATGACACGTTTGATGACTTGCCGCTGTCCGTCCTCGTCTGTATAATCAAAGACCACCACATCTCCCCGGTCATAGCCCCCAAAAAAGCCTGCCAAACGGCTGACGCAGACCACATTGCCGTTATCATAAGTAGGCTCCATGGACCCGCCGGAAAGGCGCAGGGGCCAGCAGGCATAAAACAGCACCAGAAGGATGATGGCCGCCCGCAATATATCATTTCCCCAATTTCTTATGTTTCGCCGCAACTTTTCTCTCCTCTTTTATTTCCGTTTTTCGGACAAAATACCGCATTTTTCCGTAGTTTCAAGTATACGGTTTTTCCCGTCGTCAGGCAAGGGGAATTTCTGTAGAAAATTGCGCCAATTTTGGGATTTTTTTGTATTACATCTGTTTACGCACGGTGCGGTACTCATCCTCCAGACGATAATATGGACAATTCTGGAAGCCGTCACGCAAAAAACGCTCCATTTCGTCCTCATCCAGATTTACGTCGCAAAAATATTCTTCGTATTCCTCGTCGTACTGATAATACATACAGCTTTCACATTGCATGGCACTCTCTCCTTTTTTAGAACAACTGTCTGCCTGCCACAAATTTATGAAGGACTTCGCTGTCCTCTGTCAGATAAATGACACGTTCCAGACGCTGGGCAATGTCATATTCCCCGGGGTTGTCATAACGGCTGTCATCCAGCACAAAAGCGTCGAATTCATAACCTTCCGCAAAGGAACCCACTTTTCCGAAGAACGCACCGCCGCCCAGTGTTGCCAGATAGAACACTTCGGGGATGGTAAGGGGCGCCAGAGATTCATCCACCAGACGCCAACGCAGTTTGGAAACACGGATAGCTTCTGCCATGGCAAAGAAAATGGAACATCTTGTGCCGCCTGCGATGTCGCTGCCCAGACCCATGGGGATGCCTTCTGTCAGGTAACGGCGAGCAGGAGCAATGCCGGAAGCCAGATTGGTGTTGGATTCGGGGCAATGGGCAATGAACACACCTCTTTCTTTCATCAGACGGATTTCGTCGTCACTGCTCAGGACGCAGTGGGCCATGATGGTGGGGCAATTTTCCCCGCCGAACAGACCGAAACTGTCGTAAGCGTCGCCATAGTGTTTGGATTTGGGGAACAGTTCCTGTACCCAAGCCACTTCCCCTCTGTTTTCGGACAGATGGGACTGTACAGGCAGGTGATGCTGTTTCTGAATATCACCCAGTTTTTCCAGCAGTTCGTCTGTGCAGGAAGGCAGGAACCGAGGTGTCAGAATGGGTTTGACATGAGGGTATTTTCCTGCCAAATCTGCCAGCCACTGAATGGTTTCCGCAGCGGATTCTTCTGTGGTTTCTCTCAAAATGTCAGGGCTGTGGCGGTCCATATTGACTTTCCCGACCATAGCGCACAGACCCGCTTCTTCCAGCAGTTCCATGAGCACTTCTGTGGACTGACGATGGATGGTGCCGAAGATACAGCCTCTGGTGTTAGGGCCTTTTCTCATTTCTTCCACAAAACGAGCGTAATTCTTTCTGGCAAAATCTGTGTCTACGTATTTTGCTTCCTGCGGGAATGTGTGAGTGTCCAGCCATTCCAGCAGTTCCAAGTCCATGCCCAGCGCGCGGAAACGATACTGGGGGGCGTGAACATGCAGGTCTGTAAAACCGGGCATAATCAGCTTCCCTGTGTAATCCAGCAGAGGGAAATCCTGATATTTTTCGGGCAACTTGGCGAACACACCGGCAGAAACGCCGTTTTCGCAGACCAGATACCCGTCTTTGCAGGTTTCCAGTGTATTTTTATCTTTACTATAGCAAATATCGCCTTTGCAGACAAAGTTTTTCTGAACCATTTGAAATCCTCCTTAAAATCTCCATAAAAAAATACCGCCTACATCTGCGGATACAAATTCCCCAGATGCGGGAAACTCATAGCGCGGTTGTTTACGGTAACCGGTAGAAACATCCAACCTATTATGGACCTATATGGGTTTCATTTCCGTTTAGCAGTATACGCCGAAACTACAGCAGTTGTCAATGATTTTCGGCAGTAAAAATCAGACAAAAAAAGAAGTCTTACATATCGTAAGACTTCTCTCTGCACTCTACAGGATTCGAACCTGCGGCCTTTCGGTCCGGAGCCGAACGCTCTATCCCCTGAGCTAAGAGTGCAAACCGTAATCCTTATTTTACAAGAAAACAGGCGGTCTGTCAAATTTTCTTTTCGCCTTTTTCCAAAAAACTTCGACACATCTTCGGGGAAGATTCCGCTTGCCGCAGGAGGCGCAAAAACTCCGCCACCGTCAGTTTTTCCCATAGTTTATCGGCAGGAGGATAGAACTTTTCCGACCGCCCCAGAAGAAAATCCGTGGAAACGTCGAAATAATCCGCCAGTTTCAGCAAATCATCAAAAGAAGGCTGATTCCTGCCGGATTCGTAATTTGCAACGGCTGTATGATTGTAATGGAGGTACTGCCCCAAAGCCTCCTGTGTGATGCCCTTTTCTTTGCGGAGCTGACGCAGACGCTGGGGAAATTTGTTTCGCATGGACAATGCCCCCTTTGCATATGTATTTCCTTTATTATACACATTTAAAAACCATATATCAAACAGAAATACACATTTATTACTAATATGTCGTTTTAGCGGAAACCCTATAATGAAAAATAGGTGATGAAAAATGTATTCTGAAGATTACGAAAAGTATTTTTACGAAAGGCTTTCCAAACTTCGTAGCCAAAAAAATGTTTCCGCGAGGGACATGAGCCTTTCGATTGGACAGAGTGAAAACTATATCAACAGCATTGAAAACAAGAGAATGCTCCCCTCTATGATGGGATTTTTCTATATTTGCGAATATTTTGGCATCCATCCAAAGGAATTCTTTGACGAGCAGCTGGAAAACCCCGGCATCTCCAAAGAACTCATGGAAAAATTCCAGAAACTGACGCCGGAACAATCCCAACACATCCTCGCCATCATGGACGACATTCTGGAGCGTTGATATGCTTTTGTGAAAAACAAAAAGTCGGAACTTTATCATAAAAGTTCCGACTTTTTTATTTGCTATGAAATCTATTTTTCAATCAATCTTCAATATGCAGGGGTTTCAAATCCCAGATTTCTTCCGCATACTGGCGAATGGTTCTGTCACTGGAGAACTTACCGCTCTTCGCCACGTTGACGATTGCCATTTTCGCCCATTTTGTCTGGTCGCGATATGCTCTGTCAATATCCCACTGGGCTCTTGCGTAATCTGCATAGTCTTCCAGTACGAAATATTCGTCTGCTCTGCCGCCGCAGCCGTTGAGCAGTGCGTCGTAGAGTTCACGGAACAGGTCTGTGTTCTGGTCGAATGTACCGTCGATAAGGCTAGTCAATGCCATACGCACTTCCTGATTCATGTTGTAAATAAACCAAGGGTCATAGTGGTCGTGATATTTTGCCTGTACTTCTTCAGCAGACATACCAAAGATAAAGATATTGTCTTTGCCTACTTCTTCGTAGATTTCCACGTTTGCGCCGTCCATGGTACCAACGGTCAGAGCGCCGTTGAGCATGAATTTCATGTTACCAGTACCGGATGCTTCTTTACCGGCTGTGGAAATCTGTTCGCTGACATCAGCCGCAGGAATCAGGCGTTCTGCCAGAGATACGCGGTAGTTTTCCATGAATACCACTTTGATTTTGCCTTCGATGGTAGGGTCGTTGTTAACTACATCAGCAACAGCGTTGATAAGCTTGATAATCAGTTTTGCACGGCGATAGCCTGCCGCTGCTTTGGCACCGAAAATGAATGTACGAGGCACCATATCCATGCCGGGGTTCATTTTCAGCTGGTTATACAGCCCAATGATATGCAGCACGTTCAGCAGCTGGCGTTTGTATTCGTGCAGACGTTTTACCTGAATATCAAAGATGGAATCGGGGTTGATGTCGATGCCCTTTGTTTCTTTGATATACTTCGCCAGGGCAACTTTGTTTTCTTTCTTGATTTCCATGAAACGACGGCGGAAGTTTTCATCTTCTGCGTAAGGCAGGAGTTTTTCCAGCTCTGTCAATTCTGTAATCCAGTCATCGCCAATGGTTTCGGAGATGAGCCCTGCCAGACCATGGTTGGCGTGGAGGAGCCATCTTCTCTGGGTGATACCATTTGTTTTATTATTGAATTTTTCAGGATAAAGTTCATAGAAGTCCTTCAGTTCCTGATGTTTCAGAATTTCTGTATGCAACGCCGCAACGCCGTTTACGGAATGGCTGCCCACGATGGCAAGGTATGCCATACGAATCTGACCGTCGGCAATGATTGCCATACGACGGAGTTTTTCAGGGTCCATGCCATATTTTGCCTGCAGTTCCAGACAATAGCGGCGGTTGATTTCTTCCACAATCTGATAGATACGAGGCAGCAGACGGCTGAACAGTTCCATGGGCCATTTTTCCAGAGCTTCCGCCATAATGGTATGGTTGGTGTAAGCGCATACCTTTCTGGTGATTTCCCAAGCGTCATCCCAAGGCACATCGTTTTCGTCCACCAGCACACGCATCAATTCCGCAACTGCTACAGTAGGATGGGTGTCGTTCAGCTGGAACGCCACTTTGTCAGGCAGTTCGTGGAAATTGGTGTGATGTTTTTTGAAACGTTCCACAACACGCTGTACTGTTGCGGAAATGAAGAAATACTGCTGACGCAGACGCAGTTCTTTCCCCTGGATGTGTTCATCGGCAGGGTACAGCACGTCTGTCATGGTGCTTGCCAGCAATTCTTCTTCGGCTGCTTTCTGGTAATTGCCTTCGTTGAAGAATTTCAAGTCCAGTTTATTCTTCGCCCGTGCTTCCCACAGACGCAGTGTATTTACGGTGTTATTGCCATAGCCGATAACGGGATAGTCATAAGGCACAGCGATAACAGACTGATAATTTTCCTGTACAAAACGGTATTCTCCGTTGCCTTTGGGCACAGCGCGCACATTGCCGCCGAATTTAACTTCTACAGCGTATTCATTTCTCTTAATGCCCCAAGGGTCGCCGTTTTCCAGCCAGTTATCGGGCGCTTCCACCTGATAACCGTTTTCAATTTTCTGTTCAAAAATACCGTAGTGGTAGCGGATACCGCAGCCGTAAGCAGGCAGCTGCAATGTGGACAGGGAATCCAGGAAACATGCAGCCAGACGCCCCAGACCGCCGTTGCCCAGACCCGGGTCAGGTTCCGCGTCCTCTACCATATTGTAATCAATGCCAAGTTCTTCCAGAACTTCTTTGACCTCATCATACATTTCCAGATTGATAAGGCTATTGCCGAAAAAGCGGCCCATCAAAAATTCCATGGACAGGTAGTAAACCACCTTCACGTCTTTTTCGTAATATTCATCGTGTGTTTTCATCCATTTGTCGGTGATAACGTCGCGAATTGCAAACACGGCAGCCTGGTAAACTTCCTCGGCAGAGGCTGCTTCCAATGTTTTGCGGTACAAAGTTTTGACGTTTTCCCGAATCATTTTTTTCAATGTTTCTTTATCCAATAACTGACTCATAAAAAACCCCCAATAATGTGTACTGAGAACTGCTCAGGCTTTTTCGCCCACCGATTGTATTTTTTGCAGTCCCGTATTCCACTATACCACAAAAATGCCAGAAAATGCAATTATTCCCCGGGATTTCCTGTAAAATCCGGGTTAAATATGCAGAAAATCCAACCACACCCCCAGCCAGAAACCCAAAAGTCCGCCGGCAGCACGCAGCAGGAACTGTTTTTCTCCCACTTCTTCCGGCAAAACGGAGCCGCAAACCAGATACAGACAG